>DUKK01000074.1 GCA_013329355.1 Candidatus Poseidoniaceae archaeon
GAAAATTTTTCCAACGGAGAAAATATATTTTCAAAGGGTTCGGTTATGTCACCGGAAAAAATATCACTTTGTGCAGCTGCAGGCGTAGCTGAATTAGTTGTCTACAAAAAACTGAGAATCGCAGTGATATCAACAGGCGACGAGCTACAAAATTTGGGCGAAGAGTTAACTTTTGGGCAGATTTACGAATCTAATTCATATGGTCTCAAATCATTAATTGAGATATACGGCCATGAGGCGACTAGGATCCCTTATGTTATTGACGATATTGAGGTTTTGCGCGATTCACTAAACCGGGCAGCAGCAGAATTTGACTGTATCATAACCTCTGGTGGGGTTTCAATGGGCGAACGAGATTTTGTCCGAATTCTCATGGAACAGGAGGGCGACATAAAATTCTGGAGAGTAAAAATGCGCCCAGGTTCGCCGCCAATATTTGGTTTTTGGAACGATACGCCAATATTTGGCTTACCAGGAAACCCGGTAAGCAGTCACGTAGTTTTCCGTGCGATAGTTGGTAAATGGCTAACATCTTTGACAGACTCATTAGATTACAATAGCAAATACGTTAACGCAGTAATAGCTGAAGATATCAAAACTCAGCCAGATTTTACTACATATAGAAGAGTAGAATTATTCGAGGAAGGGGGAGTTACCTACGCACGGTTACAAGGTCATCAGGGGTCCGGTAACATAGCAGGAATTGCTTTGAGTGACGGCCTTACGGTACTACTTCCGGAACAAAATGGTCGTAAAGGCGAAGTATGTAGGATTCTTTTATTGTAGGTGATTATGTGAAGATAATCGCCGATGTAGAGATCGAACTGTTGCCTTTTCTTCGGCAGAATTTTCCCGCATCATCTAGCAATAAACTACGCAAAATGCTGACAACAGGACGCGTCAACGTGAATAATATAACGATCCACAAAGCAAAGCATAGTTTACGAAAAAACGATGTGGTTGAGATAAGTAAAAAATCATCAAAACCAAAAAAGGCATCAAATGAACTATCAATCAATAATCTCAAAATCGATTTGATTTATGAGGATGAAGCAATTCTGATTGTTGAAAAACCGCCAAAGGTACTTTCAGTAGCGACGGATAAGTTAGAGTCAAATACATTACATTCAAAGTGTGTTGATTATCTCAAGCAAGCGGATTCTAAGGGCTGGGCATACATCGTTCATAGACTAGACAAGGAGACCTCAGGAATAATGTTGCTAGCGAAACAAAAGGAGGCCAAAAACTATCTTCAACAGCAATTTGCCGAACGCTTAGTTTATCGAATCTATCATGCCCTAGTCGAGGGAATACCGAGTAAGAAATCAGGGACCATCACTCAGTTTCTTGTTGAGGATAAACATCTTAATATCAAACCTACATCAAAATCAAACAACAATGCAAAAGAAGCAATAACTCACTGGGAAGTGCTCTCCTCTAGTAGTGAATCATCAATCGTCAGAGTTATGATTGAAACCGGGCGCCGTCACCAAATCAGGATGGCTATGAAATCGCTTGGCCACCCAATTGTGGGAGATACACTGCACGGCGCGCTGACCGATCCATTCTCAAGAATCTGTTTACATGCAACTTCGTTAGAATTTTTACACCCACAAACCGATGAACCGGTGAGGTTTGAATCAACCCAGCCTTTCACTTCACTATGAACCCAACCACTAATTCAAATAGAGGACTTATTGAACTCTTGACATCCAATTGTGATTAGGTGGAGACCATGGGTGACGATCAGGACTGGATTACGGTACGCGGAGCCCGTACTCATAACCTAAAGAATATCGATGTAAAACTCCCACGTGGCAAATTCGTTGTAGTATCAGGGGTTTCTGGTTCAGGGAAATCCAGTCTTGCTTTTGATACCCTCTACGCAGAGGGTCAACGACGCTATGTCGAAAGCTTGTCATCCTATGCTAGACAGTTTATCGGGCAGATGAAAAAAGCCGATTGTGATGGCATTGAGGGCTTATCTCCTGCAATCTCAATAGATCAGAAGCAGGGCAGCCACAACCCGCGCTCCACGGTGGCAACAGTGACAGAAATCCAGGATTATCTTCGATTGCTCTGGGCAAGAATAGGCAAACCCCATTGTCCAACATGTGGAGTTGAGGTTGCTAGGCGGACAGTCCAGGAGATTGTAGACGATATACTATGGAATCTTGAGGAACATACAGTTGCAGTATGGTCGCCCGTGATTAGAGCTAGAAAGGGAACGCATCAAGACCTGTTTCGTCAGTTATTCGAGCAAGGCTTTCTCAACGGCAAGGTGAATGGGCATGATGCTGAATTTGAAAACCCTCCCCAATTGGATAAAAATTTCCGTCACGATATCGATGTAAGAATAGATCGGTTTGTGTGTCGTAGGAAAGCTAGACAGCGACTTACAGAAGCAGTCGAATCTGCACTACGATTGGGCGGAGGAGCGCTTGCAATCGAATCATTAAAGGAGCCGTCAGAGAATTTACCACTACCAAGCGGTAGCAAATCTAGAGAAAACAAAGTTGGAGAAATTATCTCATGGTCAGAGGACTTTGCCTGCCCTGAACACGGGGCATTTATGCCGGAACTTTCTCCCCGAGTATTCTCTTTTAACTCTCCACTTGGCGCCTGTAGCAGTTGTCAAGGACTTGGAGTACAACGACAATTCAACACAGAACTGGTCGTTGACTATGAATTATCGATAAACAATGGCTGTGTTAGACCGTGGAAACGATCAATGTCCCCTTCATGGTATCGAAGGTTACTAGAACAGGTGGCAGACTACTACAATATCCCTATCCACGTTCCGTTCAAACTACTGTCGGATGACGAACAGGACATTTTGCTGTATGGTTCAGGCTCTACTGTAATTAATTTCCATTTCGAATCAGACAACGGTTCGGTTTACAAAATGAACCGGCCCTGGGAGGGCATCATACCCCGCTTAGAGAAAACCTATACAGAGACCTCATCTGATAGAACCCGGAATCGATTGATTAATTGCATGACTGATCTCCCATGTCCTGATTGTAATGGTGAAAAATTGAATGCAGCAGCAAGACACGTAACCGTCGGCGGCATCCGTTTGCCAGAGGTTTCTTCATGCTCGATACATGACAGCCTTGAGGTAGTTAGGTCATGGCGCCCGGAACACGAACGCGGACCGCCGGAAGAATTCGCTGATCAAGTTGAAATTCTCGATGAGAAGAGCTTATTCATCGGCAATGAAATACTAAAAGAAATCGAGAGCAGACTAGACTTTCTCAACAGTGTTGGCCTTGATTACCTAACATTAGATCGAAAAGCCAACACGTTATCAGGCGGCGAAAGTCAACGGATAAGACTGGCAACTCAGATAGGGAGCAGGTTGACCGGCGTGATGTATGTTCTAGATGAACCATCAATCGGGCTACATCAGCGTGATAACACCCGGCTGCTGACAACACTCAGAGAATTGAGCGATTTGGGTAATACGTTAATTGTTGTAGAGCATGATGAGGATACAATTCGGCAAGCTGATTGGCTGTGCGACCTTGGACCGGGAGCGGGTCTAGAGGGTGGAGTAGTAGTTGCTAACGGACCGCCTGAAGAGGCAATGAATAATGACGAGTCGGTAACCGGAGCTTATCTTAGCGGTAAGAAAACCATCGCTATACCAGAAAAGCGAAAGAGACCAACAAAAGATAAGATTAAAATTAAAGGCGCCCAACATAATAACCTACAATCAGTCAACGTAGACTTTCCATTGGGCTGCATGACTGCGGTTTGCGGGGTTTCTGGGTCTGGTAAATCATCACTAGTGTCTGGGATTCTAGCCCCTGCTCTACAACGTGCATTACACAATGCCGACACAACTCCAGGCAAATACAAGAGCATCGAAGGTATTGACAAAATTGATAAAACCATCATTATAGATCAATCACCAATTGGAAGAACTCCTCGCTCCAACCCAGCAACCTATACCAAGGTCTTTGATGAAATAAGGAAATTATTTTCGCAGACGACGTTATCCAAAGAACGAGGTTACACTCCCGGGCACTTCAGTTTTAATGTAAAGGGCGGCAGATGTGAAGCATGTAGCGGCGCGGGCTCAATTAAACTGGAAATGAACTTCTTACCAGATGTTTGGATTACTTGTGATGTTTGCAACGGGATGCGCTACACCCGGGAGTGTCTTGAGGTGACATGGAAGGGGAAGACCATCCATGATGTTCTAGAAATGCCAATTGGCGAGGCGGTAAAATTCTTCGAAAATCACAAAAAGATCCACCGAACCCTTGACACTCTCAGAGCCGTAGGTCTTTCTTATGTGAGATTAGGCCAACCCGCTACTACTCTATCTGGTGGTGAAGCGCAACGGGTAAAGTTAGCTAGCGAACTACGCCGACCACCCAATAAACACACAGTTTACATCCTTGATGAGCCGACAACGGGATTAGCATTATCAGATGTTCAAATGTTAATCGACGTATTACTAGAATTACGTGGCAAAGGACATACCGTAATAGTGATTGAACACCACTTAGATGTGATAAAATCCAGTGATTGGGTTATCGATTTAGGTCCGGAAGGTGGAGACCGCGGAGGCCAATTGATCGCTTACGGACCGCCAGAGAAAATCGCTAAAAATGAGCATAGTTTTACCGGACAATATCTCAAAAATATGTTGTGACATTCATCCGTATTGTTCAAAGAGCGTATGCGCCGCCACCAATATGACCCCGGCGGGCTTATACTATGCAAATAACAAGAGTCGAGACTACTCCTAGGTCTGGTGATGGTCTTAGAGATGTCAGAGGAGATGTTGTCAGACGACATCTTTCAGCCGATTACGGCATACAATTGACCGCAGTTAGGAGCATAGTTGGGTTCTTAATCAGCTCAGACATCGCGCCAGAGCGAATAAGCCAAAGGGCTGACGATTTATTTGCTGACCCAATTATTGAATATTCTCTAACCAATCAAACTTTTTTGCAATCAAAAGATATCTTCACTGAGTTGCCAGATGCAGTAGTTTCCGTAGGCTTCAAACCAGGAGTCACCGATAACCCAGGGAAGGCTGCATTAGACGGATTCAGAACTATATTTCCCGATGCCCACCAAGAATCAGATATATCTACCTACATAACCTACTCTTTCTATGGTTTGGACGGCCAAACAACGCCAGAATTCATCGCTGCGAATCTCTATAACAATCTGATTGAAAGGGCTGAAATTTCTACAGCAGAAATGTGTCAAAACGGCGAGTGGCCGATGATCGATTATCCAATAAGACCGCCACAGGAATTTAAACAACCAGCTCATATCGATCTAGAAATTGCAGACAATGAATTAATCGAGATTTCCGAAACGGGATTACTAGCTTTAAATTTAACAGAAATGCAGGCAATTCAAACCCACTATCGTAACGATTCAGTTCGTAACGCACGCCGTGCAATAGGTATTGTTGAGGATCGGCCAACTGATGTAGAATTGGAGTGTTTAGCTCAGACCTGGAGTGAGCACTGCAAACACAAAATCTTCGCGTCAAAAATACACCATAAGGACCTAGAAACCGGTGAAGAGTCAACAGTAGATTCAATCTTCAAGACTCACATTATGAATCCAACGCATGATATGCAGAAAGAAGTTGACTGGTTGTTATCGGTATTCCATGACAATTCAGGAGTAATCGCTTGGGATGATGAATGGAGTGTCTGCATGAAAGCCGAGACTCATAATTCCCCATCAGCACTTGATCCATACGGCGGCGCCATGACGGGAATAGTCGGCGTTAATCGTGACATTCTTGGCACCGGTTTAGGTGCAAGGCCGATAGCTAACACGGACGTGTTTTGCTTTGGCCCGCCAGATTGGCAAGGCGATATTCCGGATAACTTATTTCACCCATCTAGAGTGCTTAGAGGAGTCCATTCTGGGGTTCGCGTTGGCGGCAACGAATCAGGCATACCAACAATTAACGGTGCTATTGTGTTCGATGAAAGATATCTTGGCAAGCCTTTGGTGTATTGTGGTACGGTGGGGCTGATGCCTAGGAAATTGCCCGATGGTCGAGAATCACACGTCAAGACTCCTACTGCTGGTGATATAGTATACATGGTTGGCGGCAGAGTAGGCTACGACGGGATACATGGAGCGACCTTTTCATCATTAGAGTTGACCGAGGAATCGCCATCGAGCGCCGTGCAGATAGGTGACCCGATCACTCAAAAGAAAATGGTTGACATGCTATTGGAAGCACGTGATGCCGGATTAATCACTTGTATCACCGACAATGGTGCAGGAGGGCTGTCATCATCTATTGGTGAGATGGCCGAGTATACCAACGGTTGTCGAATTGACTTGGCCAAGGTGCCACTTAAACAACCAGGTTTATCGCCATGGGAAATACTGGTTTCTGAGAGTCAAGAAAGAATGACAGTTGCCATCAAGTCGGAAGATATTGCGGAATTTGAGCATCTTGCGGCATTGCATGAAGTAGAGGCCACAGCAGTTGCTGAATTCACTTCTACGGGCATGTTTCATGTCCAGTTTAATGATGCAACAGTTGCTTACCTACCGATTGAGTTTTTGCACGATGGAGTGCCGCAGTTAGAACTTGAATCCGAATGGAGCCCACCACAACATGAACCATTTATTGCTCCTGCAGAATACGATCACAATCAGATATTACTTGATTTGTTAGCGAGGCCTAATATCGCTAGTAAAGAGACCTGGGTTCGACAATACGACCACGAAGTAATAGCTCAGACCGCAGTTAAGCCGTTTGTTGGCGTTGAACGCGACGGACCAGCAGATGCCGGAGTAATAGCTCCGATCTATGGTAACCCACGCGGCTTGGTTGTCTCATGCGGTATAGCGCCACGCTACTCGGATATCGATGCTGGAGCGATGGCAGCTGCAGCAATCGACGAAGCGGTAAGAAATGCAGTTTGTGTAGGAGTCAACGTCGATAAGATTGCCGGCTTGGATAATTTCTGCTGGCCAGACCCAATCCAATCAGAAAAAACCCCTGACGGTAAGTTCAAACTCGCTCAATTAGTCAGAGCGAATCGAGAACTAGAGCGAGTATGCCGGGCATATCGTCTGCCTTGTGTTAGTGGTAAGGATTCTATGAAGAATGATTATGGTAAAGGTCCGAATAAGATATCGATACCACCAACTCTGTTGTTCTCTCTATTCGGCGATCATCCAGATGTCAGGAATACCGCAACTAGCGACTTCAAGCATTCAGGCGACAAGGTGTATCTCGTTGGCGAATCGTTTGACGAATTAGGGGCGTCGGAGGTTTCTTTCATGCTGCGTGAAAGCAGCAAAGCCAGAGGAATTGGCGGAAAAGTCCCCTCTTTATCGAATCCAGAGAAACTTTTCAATTCATATCGTTTACTTAGTTCTTCAATTAATAGCGGATTAGTAAAAACCGCCCATGACTGCTCAGAGGGAGGGATTGGAATCACCCTTGCTGAGATGTGTATCGGCGGTAGAATTGGTGCAACAATTGACCTCGACGGCACCGGAGACTGCCCGCTTTGGTCAAAGCTGTGGGGAGAATCTCTCGGCAGAATAGTAGTTGCAGTATCACCACAAAACGAGGCTGCATTTTTGCAGAGCATGTCAGGTTGTATAACGACTTATCTAGGCGTTGTGGAGGATTCAGATACGCTCACTATTTCAGATGGTTTTGAGCCATTAGTCTCCATTAGGATACCTGAATTAGTGCAATCATGGCAAGGAACTTTGGATATGAATGGGGGCGAATTATGATGTATATCCCTAAAGTTGCGGTATTATTTGGCTTTGGAATTAACTGCGATCATGAGACAGCAGCGGTGTTTGATATGGTAGGTGGCAACTCTACTAGAGTACATCTTAATTCATTTATCTCGGGCTCGGATAGTTTAGACAATTATGACATACTTGCGGTTCCGGGAGGATTTTCCTTCGGTGATCATTTGGGTAGTGGGCGACTCATGGGCAATCGAATGCGGTTTTCTCTCCGCGACGAGTTGACTAAGTTCATTGCTGCCGGTAAACCGATAATAGGAATCTGTAACGGTTTCCAAGTATTGGTTAAAACGGGATTACTACCTGGCCCGGGAGGCAATGTGCCAGACTTTGTTCAACGAGCGAGTTTAACATTAAATGATTCAGGAAGATATGAAGATCGCTGGGTTTCCTTAGAATTCAATCAATACAGCAACTGCATTTGGACTAAAGGAATGAGCCGAATCGATTGTCCGGTGCGACACGGTGAAGGGAAATACGTTATGCCAGACCGTGAGAATCTGACAAAACTAGCTGCTAATAATCAGATTGCAGTTCGCTACATTGATCCCGACAGCACAGATGCTGATCCAGATGTCGTATTACCATTCCCCAAATCACCCAACGGTAGTATGATGAATATCGCTGGTATCTCAGATAACACTGGCTTAGTATTCGGCTTAATGCCGCATCCTGAGGCAATTTACGCACAATGGCTCCATCCTGATTACACCAGAGGAACTGCACCAGTTACAGCTTCAGACATTGAATGGGAAGGACAGGGGCTGCAAATTTTTCGCAACGCAGTCGAATATGTAATTGCGAATAATTGATTGAAATGTCGGAAACGGTAAGATTTCGTGAGGTAGATTCAATTCGAGGGCTGGCTGTACTGTTAATGGTAATGGTTCATGCTGCTGCCACATGGAATCCCCATAACACAACTCAGGATACTATGTTAGCATACCTAGTAGCTGGATTAGGCGGTCTAGCAGCCCCGCTATTCGTAACTATATTTGGCTGGGGCCTGATAAAATCGAAATCAAGTATCAGGAGCAATTTTATCAAAGCGCTCATTCTGTTATTATTGCAATTAGTGGTTAATCTATTCTCTCCACATTTATTCCATCTATTGACTCCAGGAATACTATCACTATTCGCGTTGTTAATAATAATGAAACCGTTAATTGTTCAAATCACTAAGAATAACATCAGGACCGCATTATTTATCCTGAGTATGGCTCTAGTTTATGCCTTTTCGAATTCAATTTATTATATACAAGGTAGTAGTGATTGGAGCATTAGAGTTTCTGTTGGCGACCCATATACTCTAATTAGTCACCTATTTTTTACTGGAACTTATCCACTATTCCCGTGGATAACGTTCGCAGTGGTTGGTGCATTCCTTGGAAGTTCCATTACGGAGGGGGGGAAAACACTTCCAAGGAATAACACCACCTTGTTACTGATAATTATAGGAATGTCCTATTGTCTTGTCTCGCTGATATTAGCCATTAAAGCGAGAGTTGTTTGGGCGCATCCTACTGAAGGATCCTACCTAAACTTCTTTCCTGCTAATATTGGCTTCATGATCGGCGCAGTGACAGGGGTGTTCATCTTCTGGTTAATTATTCAGGAGTCGCAGATGTTGTTGTTCGAATCTTGTGGTAGATTGTCCTTGACTATCTATGTCCTGCATTTTTTGCCGTTGACTTTACTTTCCAATATCGAAGATGAAGGATATTGGTCAGTGATGGAAGCGAGCCTGGCAGTAGTGCTATACACTACTGCCTGGCTCTTCTTCGCATTTGTCTGGAACAGGTTTCAATGGCTAACCATTGAACGCCTGGTTCGCAGACTTTCTAGTGGGTAATCACTCTTCAGATCCGGCTGCTTTGGTATCCATTGTAGCTGCATACCAAACCATCATACCGAAGGCAGTCTTGTTGACTACGTCAGCGATGTTGTAGAGGATGTTTAGCATCTCTATGTCGCCAGCGTCGCCGCCTTCGCCCATGATGAAACCGATTGGGTAGATTGCCCAACCAACGGTTAGGATGATTGCCATAGCCTTGAAAGCGAATTGTGTTCCTTCGCTTGCACCGCTAACATTCTCCTTTGCTTCACCAGCCCAAATCTCGTAGATGATGTAAATCCATGCAGCTACACCGATAGCGAACAATGGCCAGGTTAGGCCGTCGTCCATTTCTCCAGATTCTGCTAGGAAACCAGCAATTAGCATGACTAGGGATGCTCCGAAGAGTCTCCAGAACAGTGCAGCAGTAGCAGCACCGATAGCAGCCAGAATTAGGTAGAATTCAGCAACTTGTAGTGGCACAGTAATCAACCAGTCAATATATCGCATGACTAGCGGGGAAGTTTCGAAAGCTTCCCAGTGCTTCCTCATGTAGGTGTAGTGATACCATGCAACACCAGTAACTAGTGCAGCAACGGTCATTGATGTTCGCCACTTAGGCGCTACATTTTGGCGCTCCATCATGAAGAAAACGGTAGATGCTAGCATCATTGCAGTTGCAAGCCAGAAAGATACAGCGACCATATCGGTCTCATCCATGTATCCGTCTCCAGCTACGTTTGCACTAACGTTTCCTAATGCCAACAGGCCAAGGGTTCCGATCAAAAGCAGGCTCGATGTTCTCTTCAAATTTGATTTAAACATTATTCTCAAGTCGCGGTTCTCTCGTTTAGTATATAAAAGAGTGTTAAGATTTATATTACATCCATGCGTTTTCGCTACTTTTGGCCCGTCTGCACCTTCCATAATCTGCTGTATATTCCACCATTGTTTACTAACTCATCATGATTGCCTTTTTCTACAATCGAACCGGCATCCATAACAAGAATCTCATCACAGTTTCTTATTGTTGATAATCTGTGGGCAATGATTACAGTAGTTCGGTCTCTTGATACATATTCAATCGACCTTTGTAAAGAGGCCTCAGTCTCATTATCTACTGCCGAGGTTGCTTCGTCTAATATTAGCAATGGGGCGTCCTTCAGAACCGCTCGAGCTATTGCTAGGCGTTGTCTTTGACCGCCAGATAGGCGATATCCTCCTTCCCCAACCATGGTTTGCCATTGGTCAGGTAGTCCGATGACGAATTCAGCAATTTCAGCAATTTTTGCCGCCTCATATACCTCTTCATCCGTAGCATTTGGATTCCCGTAGCGTATATTTTCTAATATTGTAGTTGGAAATAGGGTTATGTGTTGCTCAACTAAGGCAATAGAGGTCCGCAGGTGTTTTAATGACCAATTATCGATTTTTTCTCCACACCAGTATATGTCACCTATGTTTGGCTGAGCAAATCGCAGTATTAGTCTGGTGAGTGTGGTTTTCCCCGCACCCGTGGAGCCTACGATACCAGTGGTTTTACCTGCTGCTATTGTCAATGATAAGTCGCTGAATGTTTCCTCTCTACCGCGATAAGCGAAGGATACCGAGTCAAAAGTAATATCACTATTTTCAACCATATTTCGTTCAGGCACATAATCGCCCTCCTTGATTTCGATCTCGGATGTTAATACATCTAGGACGCGAGTTGATGATGCCATCGCTCGCTGGTATAAATCAAAAGTTTCACCTAATCTAGTCAGAGGCCAAAGTAATCTTTGAGTCATAAAGACCAATACAGAATATGCACCTACGGCTAACGAGCCTTCAAGGGTATACCAGCCACCAAGCAGTAATGTTGCTGTAAAACCACACAGTATTGCCATTCTTATCAGTGGGGTAAACGCAGCCGACAAACGAATTGCTTTACGATTTGCTTCACGATAGCCGTCACTAAGCATCCTCACTCTGTCTACTTCTATTTCTTCAGAAGTGAATGACTGAATGGTAGACATGCCAGATAGGTCATTTTCTAGCAGAGCATTCATCTTACCAGCAGCATTACGCACTTCGGCATATTTTGGCTCAAGACTACGTTGATACTTGAACGAGCCCCACACAATTATCGGGATTGGGATTATCGCTAACATAGCAACTTGCCATGAGATGAACAGAAACACTGCGCCAACCACAATAACTGTAGTGGATACCTGTAAAAGGTCATTTGCGCCCTTGTCGAGGAATCGTTCCAATTGGTTGATATCGTCATTTAAGATTGCTAGAATATCTCCTTTTTGACGCTCATCAAACCACCCCATGCCTTGTTTTTGCACGTGATTAAAGGTGTCTAGACGTAACTCATGCTGCACGGTTTGAGCAAGGTTTCGCCACAAAACGCCGTAAAAGTACTCAAAAAGTGATTCTAAACCCCAAATGGCAAATGTAAGTATTGACAATAAAACCAGTTGATTCCACGGGTCGGCTATTCCTAAGCTTGCAAGAAACGAAGCGTCTCTTAACACCACCACATCAACCGCTAAACCGATTAGTAATGGTGGCGCAAGGTCCCAAACTTTGTTTGTTACAGAACATAATGAGGCTAGACGAATCGTCTTCCTATGGCCCTTCATGTGAGACAGAAGCCTTCTGAAAGGACCAACTTCGCTCATACACATTCCACGCGGCTCTCATTGATAACTGTGTGATTAGCACCCTAAGCAGATATATCTCCGCAACAAATATGCGTTGTAGGTTAAACCAACTGACGATTGGCATGCGTCGTGATGAAGGTAGTGTTCTTTCTTACATCACAGATACGAAGGGGCGCGTCAGGCACATCACTCTAATAGATCCGGACAAACAATCACCGCAAACCGCATCAGATCGGGCATGTGTGGCGGTAGAAGCGGGTACCTCAATGATTTTTGTTGGAGGCTCTACTGATACACCTGATGAAATTGTCCATGCAACCTGTGTCGCAATACAAGAAGGGCTAGAATTGCGTGCTTTTGCTGCTAGCCAATCACCAGATGGTGACGAATTAAGATGGCAAATACCCGTAGTTCTATTCCCCGGAGGGTCCCATGCCCTATCTCCTGCAGCAGATGCTATAACATTCATGATGCTGATGAACTCTACCGACCGGCGCTTCTTAGTTGGCGAACAACTCAGGGGCGCCCCATATCTCGATAAGTTCGGCGTCGACGCGCTACCAACGGGATACTTGGTTTGTCATCCAGGAGGTAAAGTGGGCGAGGTTGGCAGTGCAGATTTACTGATGCCTAATGATGTTGAGTTGGTAAAGGCATACTCATTAACCGCAGTAATGTTTGGTTTCAAACTACTTTATCTCGAAGCAGGCAGCGGTGCAGACAATCAGGTTAGTCCTGATTTGATTAAATCAGCCCGAACGACAGACGGCTTGACAATCATAGTCGGTGGTGGCATTAGAACTGCAGCCCAAGCGAAACTAGCTGTCGAGTCTGGTGCTGATTGGGTTGTTACCGGGACGCTGACAGAGGATGCAACGAATTTGAATGATTTGAAGAATAAGATTGCAGAAATATGCTCAGCATTAAGTGAATAATTTCTTTAGCGATTAAAATCACCTCACCTCATGACGAGACTAGTTGCTGGCGCTAATGCGCCAGATATTATCCTACCAGCAGTAGACGGAAGCACATTCAAAATGGCAGATTATTTGGGCAAAAGAGTAATCTTGACATTTTTTAGATTCTCATCATGCCCCTTTTGCAACATTAGAATTAATCGGTTAGTAAAACGCTGGAATGAGTTTTCCACTGATACGGTCATGGTAGGGGTATTCGACGCAAAAATCGGCGAGCTTACCAAGCGGATGAAAAAGCACAATGCGCCATTCACAATTGTCGCTGATGAATCATATGAACACTTTGAGCGCAACTCGGTAGCCAAATCACTAGGCAGATTCCTTATCGGAGCCTTAAGATCGCCGTTAACCTTCATGCAGGCGACTCTCAAGGGCTATTTTCCTTTGACTCTGTCAATAGGTAAACTATCAATAATTCCGGTCGACATTCTGATTGACGAACAGGGCAAAGTAGTTAGAGCACATTACTGTAAAGATACGGTTGATCACATACCAATCGATGAGTTGATTGCGTTTTCTAAGGGTCAGTAATATCACCTTTAGGGAGCATCATGTGGCAATGTGCCCGGGGATTCGCGTTACTAATTCCTCCACTGAATTTAGACGCTTTCTTGCGCGTGGCGGGAATGGGGCCATCCCAGCTAATACTTGTGAACACCAGTAAACAGTACGTCCTTTTAATGCAACAAGCCACTTGTCTAATGAATCCTTGTCAGATTTAATTTGCTGATAATTATCTAACGCGGTAAGAATCTCATTAGCCCACGGGTGGCCATCTGAATCAAATACGCCCGATTGTTCAGAGCGCTCTAC
>DUKK01000165.1 GCA_013329355.1 Candidatus Poseidoniaceae archaeon
GGCCCGGAGGGTAAAACTGCTTCAAATGGACTAAATGATGTTAGGGCATACATTCTGAATCAAACTAATTATCGCGGTCCTCACGGCAGACTAGTCAAGTGGTATGGTCGTAGTGTAAAGTGGACAGGTAAACTGAATGAGACCACCCTATACCGCCAAGTCTTGGGCCCAGTTGGCTTGATTAGCAATATCTTCGATGGGGTTTCTGCTAGAATGGTATTAGGGTTCACCAGAACTGGTGGTCCGCCTATCAGAAGTCTACAAGCACTTATTCTACCGCCAGCGGGTATTGGCAAAATACCGAACATGTTCAACTCAAAAGTTAAGAATCACCATCAAGTTGTAGGACTGTTTAATGAAATAGACCAAAGATTCTGAGTGATTTACATGCCCAAAATTGCCTATTACCCTGGTAATGTTGCAAGAGCCGCATCAATGGAGGTTGAAGATTGTATTCAACCATTATGCAAAACTTTGGGCATTGACCTTATTGAACTACCAGAGGCAACAAGTGACGGTGGCAACATAATCAAACAAGCATCGAGTAAACTACAGCATGCACTAGTTGCCAGAAATCTTGCTCTCGCTGAAGAAAAAGGTCTTGACATAATGACCACGTGTGCTACCAGTCATAGCATAATGAAAGACACTATGCAAGATTTCCGGGAAGATCCGGTCTATGCCGCACAACTAAACAATCTGATTGCCCGGTCGACAGGGGTCGAATACCGCGGTGAATCAGACTCCTGGCATCTACTTCACTATTTAGTAGAAGAGATTGGTCTCGATAAAGTCAATGATGCAGTGGTAAATCCAATACAGCTCAAAGTTGCTCCATACTATGGCCCAAATATGCAGAGAGAAGGGTTCTGCGGCAATGACGATCCATTCATGCCAACATATCTAGAACAATTGATAATCGCTCTTGGCGGTACGCCAGTAAGCTATGACCTGAAGTGTCAAAGTGTCGGTGCGCCATCTTTATTGACCCTTGAAAAACCAGTGATGGCCCTTATTTCATCAGTAATATCTGATGCTAAGTCAAATGGTGCTGATCTTATGGTCAGTGCTTGCACTGTATCCCATGCTAATCTAGATTCTTATCAAACAAAAGCTGGTAGAAAAACTGGTAAAAACACTAGTATCCCAGTCGTCCACCTAGCAGAATTGATAGCCTTCGCTTTCGGTCACTTCCCAGATAGACTTGCTCAACTCAGAACTAGAGCAGTTTTGATTGGTGGTTAGGCGAGAAAAACTTGCTTAATCTCTCCAAGTCAGAGGCATCAACATCATGTTGTAATATACTGAGGTCATTTTTGAAGACACCAGCAATTGAATCATATTTATTCAATAAACGTTCACAAACGGTAAAATCTATGTTAGTTATATTCACCAATAATTCAATTTGTTTATTCCGCCCTGTTGCAGACCATCTGCCAACAAAATCTTCCTTATTTTTACCCTGATTGACCATTTCAGATATTTCTATAGAAGCAACATCACAAAGATGCTTAATCGAATCTTCATCAATCGGTTGATATTCAACATAGTCCCGGATAGCTTGAGTGAACTTACTCCTTTTTCGGGCAATCAAATAGATCAGATGAGCAGATTCCATTGAGTCTTTTGTAGTAATTATTGGCACACCCAAGTCTAGGGTGATATGGGCTAAAGCTCCCATGACTGCGTTGGGATGGACTGAGTTGCCAATTTCACCTAACTCAATCAGCAAGAGCGGTTGTTGGTTCGAGTCTCTCATACGCAGACATTGTTTAAACAGACGTTGATCAATAATTGATGTCAATAAATATCTTGCAGTCTTTCTCTCAATAATGATGTCATTGTGAATCAGGATATCACCAGTTTCTAGGTTCTGATATTCCACGTTTATGCCGAGACTGCTGATGTATGCGGACAAAGTCGATGATGCTTCTCGATGGTCTATAACTACTGAAGCATTGATTTCATAGTGGAGGTCATCAACGATACCGTTCACAACATTTGCTATTGCCGCTTGCTTTTCTTGGACTGAGTGCTCTCCTTGTCCGTCAAAGAAATCGTCTAATCCGGTTTGGTTGCTGGGGCGTTTGTCTTTCGGGTCGACCACTGCTGGCAGGATGGTTGTCTTCTCGCTTTTAGTAACAGTCGCCTCGGAGGTTTGCCGTTTTTTTGGATATAATTTTTCGAGGCGAGATATTTCTGCTTCAAGAAAATCCTCCGCAGATATGTCCGCATTCTCCAACCGCACGCTGAAGGCGTCGAGACTATTGGGTCGCATGTTGGTTCGAAAATTCAATCGCTGTTGTCGTTCAATATCTGATAGGTTGGAATACATTTTACGTTCTCTGATCCGAGCAGCACGACTAACATACTCATCTCTAGTGTCGTTCGCTATCAGCGTCTTTACAGTACCAGAACGCTGTCTGGCAGTCCTACCTCTGCGTTGTATTGACCTAATTGCACTAGGCACTGGTTCATACATCAAAACCAAGTCTGCCGCTGGTACATCCAAACCTTCCTCGCCTACTGAGGTTGCAACTAGCACATTGATTTCGCCGTTTCGAAACTCCTCTAGTCTTGCAAGTTGCTGTTTTTGAGTCATACCCTTCTGTTTACCACTGGTCGATTGTCCGATGAATTTAGAGACTTTGACGCCGTCAACACCCGATAAGGATTCAATTAAATTGTTTACAGTATATCGATACTCGGTGAATATCAAGATTCGAGAAGATGGGTTGTTTGATACTTTTTCGGTTACCATGTCAATAACCGTTTGTGATTTTGGATGTAACTCATCAAGATCTCTGGCGCTAATTCTAAAGTTATGAATAACGGGTACTGCAAGGAATCTATTGGTAACTCTCTCACCGCTGCGACCATCATCCTCAGCTTTCTCTAAATACGCTAACGCGGCTTTCAATCCCTGTGTCTTGAGTAAGTCTAGCAACATGTGCATTCTGCGAATGTCTGAGATTTTTTTTGCAGCGTTATACCCCCTAGCGTCCCTTCTGCTAATTGCCCGACTGGCTGCCATCTGAGCGTCTGTTATGATTTTCGAAGTGATATTTTTAACTGGGCCCATGAAACCCATCCGCTGAATACTTTCGACTTGTCTGGCCTGGTGCTCCTCTAGCGGGTAAATTAGTGATTTGAGAGTATTCGGTAGTTCAAGATGAATAACATCATTATGAAGGGTAACAGCGTATGGTTTGAGTAAGGCCTCGTCTTTGATTGATACATCGAATCTATCAACACCAAGTCTTTTCGCCACTTCTAAGATTGCCGATTTGGTTGCCCCTGGACTCGCCGTTGCCGCTAGAGTATACCCCTTTTGGTTCTGATTAAAATAAAGGTCTCCAACTTGAGCGTAAGCATGATTCCCTGTCGCATGATGTGCTTCGTCAAATATGATCAAGGAAACATCCTTTAGTGAGATTTTCCCGCTAGCAGCGTCGTTACGAATAACTTGTGGAGTGGCCATAAGTATTCGACCTTCGTTCCATATCGTCCCACGCTTAGAGGGCGGTGTCTCCCCCGTATAGCGTAGAATATGCTCAGGCTCGATGTTAATCATTTCTCTAGCCATTCGTTGCTGTTGAGCAACTAGCCCGGTTGTTGGTGCAATCAACACAATCTTTTCCTGCTCAAATTTGAGAAATTCTGCCATTATCAACCACTCTACTGCGGTCTTACCAAAACCAGTTGGCATAACCATCAGGGTCGATGACGAGAGGGCGCTTTTTACTGCCCTTATCTGATATGCTCTCGCCTCCACCCCAGACTTAAGCAAGGGGTGAATTATAGTGGGCATCATACCCACTTGGGGTCGAGGGTTCAAAAGCATGATGTCGTGGAAAGCCACTGCAATCAATAAAAATCTACTTGTTTTACTGTCGTATAATCGATTGACAGAATCCCAATATTGACCGAACCACTCATATACCAAAGGTAAGTCGGATGGATGCTCAAAGGTGAGCAGCCAGACACAATGGGCCATCCCCCGAGGACCCCACCAGTCTTGTTCCGCAATCGTTGGAATGGGGCGCAGTGTCACGGCTGTTCCTGTCCAGAGAGCCCTCGTATGCCCTCTCGGTGGGGCCCCTATGTTGTATAAATAATGGAGGAATCCGAATGGCGAAGAGAAGTCACCCACGAAGAGGTTCGATGGCGTTCAGCCCGCGTAAGCGTGCCAGACGCCCATTCGGACATGTTAAGTCGTGGCCAAAAACCGAAGCGAGCGAAGTCAGAATACAGGGATTTGCCGGATGGAAAGCCGGTATGACCCACGTCCTGGCTCGTGATTTGAACCCTAGAAGCCCCTCAGCAGGTCAGGAAACCAGAATTCCAGTGACTGTTGTAGAATGTCCAAAGATGCGAATTTTGGGCGTCAGAGGCTACCAAATGACCCCGTACGGTAAGCAAGCCGTGGGCGAATCATGGCTGGCAGCAGAACAAATCGCAGACGCATTTAGTGATCTATTCAAGCGGCTCCCTGAGCGGAAAGAACACGATGCAGACAAACATTTTGAAAATCTAGAAAACTCAGATTTGTGTGAAGTTCGCATTATTGTGGCCACTCAGCCAAGTCAGATATCGGGAGTCCCTACCAAAATACCAGACGTAATGGAAGTAGGTCTCGATGGCGGAAACACCAACGAGCAATTAGCGTTTGCCAAAGAAAAACTCGGAGAGGAGTTCTCTTTTGCTGACTGTTTTGAAGAAGGAGAATTGACCGACATTGTCGCCGTGACTAAGGGCTACGGGTGGCAAGGTGTAATCCGAAGGTTTGGTGGAAAACTACAATCTCACAAAAATTCAAAGAAGCGACGTCAACATGGAAACATGGGTGATTTCGGAACTGGGTACGTTAGAAAAACCATCAGACAAGGTGGTCAAACTGGATACCACCAAAGAACCGAATTTAACAAAAGAATCCTCAGGGTCGCTAACCCTGACGAGCACTCGATTACGCCTGCGGGTGGTTTCCTGCATTATGGAGAAGTGAAATCAGACTATATTCTGGTCAAAGGCAGCGTGCCCGGACCATCCAAGCGATTAATCAGGTTCAGAGATGCTACCCGAGGGTCGACTAAAACTCTACACGACTACGAAATTACCTATGTGAGCACCGCATCCAAACAGGGGGCCTGAACATGAAGGTAGCAGTCAAAAATATCACGAACACTATCAGTGCCGATGAATTAGATGCAGGACGACTACAGGATACGTTTGAAAT
>DUKK01000013.1 GCA_013329355.1 Candidatus Poseidoniaceae archaeon
CCGTCAGCACCGTCTAATACGTCAACACGTAACTCTGTTGTCATATGCAAACAATCGTTTGGACAAGCAGTCACACAGAGTTTACACGCAGTGCAGGTCTCCCAAATCACTCCTATTCTGCCATTGTAATTACCCGGAACGAAAAGCCATGGCTCCATATCTTCCAGCCTCTCGTAGGGATATTGCACAGTTTGCGGCTTCCACAAGGTGGGAAACAAATCTGAGGTTACTCGGTCAGGAGCAAATTCTTGTTGACTGATATCGTTGAAACTCGTGTTCTTGCTCGCTCTTGCCTTTGAGCCATCATCGAGGAATTCAGGGTGGCTGGTGTTATGATAGCCCATACCTAATCGCTTACCAAATAACTTACCGAAGATTGGGAATGTCCTCAGCGCAGTGATTAAGGTAATTTTGAATGGATACCAAAATAGATTTCTAAAATTCGGCTTTGCATGGGGATGCATTGGCATATTTTCACCTCACTCCTGCCCCGGGACATAAGTTCCCGCAGGCTTTTCTGTATACACATGGAACATACGCTCGGTATTACCACTTTTATCCTCATCATTGAGGAATAACACGAATATACCTATCCAAATCGCAGTAGTGACAATTGGAACGAACATGGGTATGCCCATTGCATTCCAAGCCCAGCCACCAGCTGCGGTATCTTTCATGGCTGTTGGATCAAACAGGTAAAGTCGGTAGATTCCAGCAAGCACAACTTGTAGCACCGCTAGAGGCAGCAAAATACGCCAGCCGAACTCTAAGATTTGATCGGTTCTTATCCTCGCCAGCGAGAATCTTGCCCAGACGAATACCAGCAGGAATACCAACCAAGATTTCAACAATACTACTATCGCACCTGGAATCAGTAAGTATAGGTCTCCCAGCAATGGAATTTGGCTAATCAATCCTTGGAATGGGAGGTGCCAGCCACCGAGGAAGAAGTGAGTGAACAGGAAACAAGCCGCATAGGTTCTGATGTATTCTGCCATGAACAGCATACCAAATCTCATGCCGCCATATTCAGTCCACCATCCTTCAACTAGTTCGGCTTCCGCTTCCGGCATGTCGAAAGGCACTCGCTCTACTTCAGCAATCATCGTCAGGAGGAACAAGGCTGCACCAAGCGGCATTAGGAATAAATTCCATGCGCCTGCTGAATGCTGGAAGTGAATGCTTTCAATGATGTTGAATGTCCCGGTAAGGATTGCAACTGAGAGGAGGGTGAGCAGTAGCGGGATTTCGTAGGCAGTCAACTGTGCCGCAGATCTAATACCGCCGATGAGTGTATACTTGTTGTTAGACGACCAACCGGCAAAGAAGACGCCGATAGGAGCGATGCCAAAAATTGCGATTGCGTACAGTATCGATAAGTCTGGGTTGGTTGCATACATCCCACTAGACAGTGGAATAATGCCGAGAATAAGTAACGTTGAGGAGACGATAAGGAATGGTGATACTTCAAAGATTAGACGGTCAGCGCGCTGAGGGACCATGTGTTCCTTGACCAAGAACTTCATACCATCAGCGACATTCTGGAAAAACCCTGGGAAGATTGAGTATCCCATCCAAGAGCGGTTATTGACTCTGTCAACCGTGGCAAAGGTTTCGTCGCGGTTGCCAAAACGGTTGTTTAGCCACTTATTCAGGCCGCCAATTGGCTTACCGAGCCCGAACGGTAGCATATTCCACCACTCGCCGGCAGTAACGCCGTTTTCACCAACCCACAGAGAGCGTAGGGCGGTCGTTGCACCACGTCTATCATTCATACGTGCTACAGCTTTACGCTCAATCCACAGAATGGCAAATTGCGAGAAGAATAACATTAGGAATATAATGTTGACCGCAGCGAAGGTTGCAATACCAAAGGCAATGGAATTAGCGCTTTCTTCAAGCGGTGTACCCTCAAGAAGTGGTGGAATCAAATCATCAAAGGTTGAAAAAATCAGACCTCTAAGATCGTATTTATCATCCATAATTTCACCTCAGCGATCTGTCTCTCCGATGCATGGGTCAAAGCTACCCATAATTGCTGGAATATCAGCAACTTTGTAGCCAATCATTGTTTTAGCAACGAAGGGAATAGTGATGAACATAGGCGACCTAATAGATAACCTGTATGGCTTTTTACCTCTGCCTTCACCACCGCCTTGAACATAAAACTGTGAGGCCCCTCTGGTGCACTCATAATTGCTAAACCCTGAAGCCCCTTCTGGTGCTCTAGTTGGCGCCTTGGTTAAAATCATCTTATCGCCGTTTGAATAGTGGGTGTTTTTGCCGCCCGGTATTTTCTCGATTGCATCGAGTAACATCCGGCATGACTGCCGCATTTCTTCAATTCTAACTCGATATCGGTCATAACAGTCTGCGCCCTTTACTGAGGTTGGTTTTTCAACTGCTGGTTCCCAATCTACCTCATCATACACTGAGTAAGGGTGAGCCCAGCGGATGTCATAGTTTACTCCGGCGGCTCGCACATTCGGTCCAGATACTCCTGCTTCAACCATTTCCTCCGCATTGGCATAGCCAACTCCTTGAAGCCTAACCAACCAAATGGTTGACTCATCTAGCATCATTTCGTATTCTTCGATACGCTTCTCGAAAAGTTTGACTTTAGCAATCATGCGATCGCCAAAGCCGATTGGTATATCTCGCTTGACACCGCCTATTCTGGGGTAGTTGTAGTGCATTCTTGAGCCACCCAACTCCTGTAACAAGTCAAGGAACATCTCTCGGTCACGCATACACCATGTCATTAGCGTCAGGTTACCGATATCGGGGCCGAATGCTCCAAGCCACATTAGATGGCTGGCTAATCGCTGTAATTCTGCGGCAATGAGGCGGATGTATTCAGCCCTCTCAGGCACATCTGCCTCTAGCAGGTCTTCAGCAGCATAGATGTATGAGTTAGCCCAGGTCATCGCGCTAACGTAACATAGTCGGTCACAATATGGTGTGACTTGAGTAAAGTCTCGGGCCTCACAAATTTTTTCGACACCGCGATGGATGTAGCCCAACTCGGCCTCTGTGTCGACAACGGTTTCCCCATCAACCTTGACCCTAAGCGTCCAAAGACCGTGCGTCATTGGGTGCTGGGGACCCATAGTAATCCACATCTGTGCCATTTTTATCCCTCACTTTACGCGGCCTTCATCTGCCGGTTTTCTACCGAATCCTTGTGCATCATCATACATTTCATTGAAATCATGATAGCGAATCTTGTGCTGTTTTTGCAACGGGTGAAACCCATCAGGACTGTCATGCGGGTTTAGAACCCTGAACATGTTTTCATGGCCTTCGAAATTTATGCCGACAAGATCCCAGGTCTCTTTTTCATTCCAATCCGCACCAACCCATACATGTTGAACGGTAGGCACAGAGGGAGTGTCATTATTGGGGAGATTGATGATTACTTCAAACTCCACAGGAATTTGTGCGCCGAGCATTTTCTCAGCAACAAATACTGTGTTAGTGTCCGGTATTTGATTTACAATTGGTTGCCGAAGCAGGTGGTAAACAACTTCCCAACCACGCTCATCGCCACCTTCTGGATAGTGGGTTCCAGTAACCATGGAGCAATAGTTGACCCCAATCTCGAACTTCATCCACTTGGCTAGGGCTTGCCAATGCTGGGGGGGAGTAGTCACTCGCACAAACGAATATTTCTTGGCATTTGAATGTTGGATGATATCGGCGTTTATTCCGCTACCACTGAAGCGGTCATTTATTGCGTCAGCACATTCAGTGACAGCAATTGCATTCTGCTCCAAAGTGATTTTCATACCCATTACTCGTCACCTACAATTATTGGTTTTTCAGAGTCTCTGCCAGAACTTGGCGCACCACCAATTCTGATAATCTTCTCACGTAGCAGACCGAAACCGTCGATTAGGGCCTCGGGTCTTGGCGGGCAGCCTGGAATGTATACGTCAACCGGAATCACGGTGTCAACTCCTTCCAAGATATTGTAAGATTGGAAATAAGGTCCACCGGAAATCGCACACTCGCCCATAGCAATGCAGTACTTTGGCTCGGGCATTTGTTCCCAAAGCCTGACGATTTTATCGGCGAATTTCTTCGAAATTGGTCCATTTACCAGCAGAACGTCTGATTGCCTAGGAGATGACCGGAACAATACTCCGAACCTATCACCGTCAAATCTTGGTGTCGCCGCTGCAGCCATCTCAATGGCACAGCATTTGATACCTAGGTGGAGTGTGAATAGTGATTTACGACCAGCCCAATTGAAGAAACGACCAGCTAGAACACTCAAGAACTGCTTAATTCTAGTCACTTTGAGTGCTTCATCGGTTACTCCACCGACCATCTCAACGAGTGCGCGGCTGTTGAACGCTGCAAAATTCTCCCCAGTATCTGCCATCGGCCCCACCTCAGATGTATATTCTCCCTCGTTTCCTAAAAACATACCAAACGCCAAGCGACATTATTGCGAAGTAGCCGCACAGAACCAGTAGCGCATCTTTGGCTTGAGCAACGGCTCCAGCCCGCTCACCCACTGCGATATCTTGGGCTGTAGCATCTGAGGCAACCATGCCGCCAAGGACGAGGAACATGAAAGCAACATCAAAAACTAGGAATATAATTGCATACCAATAGTATTGGAAGTGAAATTGTATCATTGCTTCGCCAACAGGCTCACTACCACATTCGAAGGTTGTTAGTCTTCTGGGGTATAAACTGTGATCTCGCTCGTAGCCCTCCAACAGGTATGATTTGGTAATATGCGGACGTGCTGGGTCTACCCTTGGTCTGACTACCCAAGTTATGATGAAATTGGTCAGTGGCATTAGTATCCCAACAACGGTCAGAAAGCCGATAGAAAGGTAAGCAGTTGGCACTGATTCAAGTCCGGACATCCATTCACCCAGTGCACAGCATTCGCTTAGCAATCTAGCCAATGATTACCCCTCAATAAGGGTTCCCAAATCTTTGATTTTTTTTCCTTTCCAAAACCCATTAAAAACGGTCGATTAAACAACATAATTTAGGTGCTCAATCGTAATTTTACTGCAGCAAAAATTCGACTCGATTACGCATTATTTTTTCCTACCAAAAAGTTGGGAAATTGTTGGTCGAATCGTGCGGTATAGCACCCCGATGAACAGGAAACCGACTATTACATAGACGCCACTGGCGATTTCTTCCTGTGACAGGCCTAGGCCGAGTAAACCTTCGTCTGGCTCGC
>DUKK01000222.1 GCA_013329355.1 Candidatus Poseidoniaceae archaeon
TGACTCCCTCAGTGGACTCACCGCCAAAGCCTTGTCTGGTTAACCCAGGCACCCAGTTGGGTTGCGGGATGTTAACTTCCCTAGTTGATTCTATGGAGACAATCTTCATTTGCCATGGGATAAATATGCACATGGCGTTTAATGTTGTAGTTTTACCGGATGCAGTGCCGCCTACAAACAACATTGGAACCTCATTCTGGAAAGCAATCCATAGGTAAGATACCATCAGTGAGGACATAGTTCTGAACGCAATAATATCGGCCGGAGAGAACGGGTCATCTTTGAATCGTCTGATACAGAAAGATGAACCTCTGGTCGAAACTTCATGACCTAATTTCATAACAATTCTCGACCCGTCCATCAATGTTGCGTCAAGAAGCGGGTCGGCAACAGAAATGTGCTTACCACAGCGCTGTGCTAGTTTGATAACATATGATTCAAGCTCGTCATCGGTTTTCCAAATACACGTAGTTTCGACTGACTCAAATTTCCGATGGTAAGCAAAAATCGGGACATTAGTGCCGTCCAGTGAAATGTCTTCCACGTTAGCGTCGTTCATCAAAACATCCATTTCACCATACCCAATTAGGTCTCTCCTAAGATAGTAAAATATCTTAGACTTGGATTTCTTGTTGATTTTCATACCGTATGATTTGATGACTTTATCCATCGCTGTTCTCAGATATGCATCCGGGTTGGCGTCAATCTCGTCGATGTTTGCGGTTAGAGATCTGATGAATATATCCATAATCTCTTCCCGATATTGTTCCTCTTTCTTGGTCATTGGGGGTTCAATAATCTGATAAATAATATTCAAAGTAGCTTTGTCACGGACTACGCGAGCAAACGCATGTGGCGGCATGACCGGATATTTATCAAGCTCGTCATACTGCGCACGCTGTTGTGCACGCTGCCGTTTTCTTGAATCTCCGCGCTTGCCACGTTTTCTTGCCAAACCATCACCCCCAGCCGATACAATTGACGACACACCTTGGATAACTATAACACTTCGGTGAAAGGATGGTCAAAAATGGCCACAGTCAACGCAAATTGTGCTTGTCATGAGATATTTTTTTTCTAAACTCTGACAGCCACCCATCGGTTGCCTCAGTTAATTCCATCAGTGTTGATTCGTTGATTATGGAATAATCCGCTTGCTCTATGAGAGAATTCAGACCCCAACCGGCCTCCCTCTCCTCTCTAATCTGAAACTGCTGCCGGTCACCATCCTCTGGCCTACCCCTTTCTTGGGTCCGTTGAAATCTGACATCCTGATTGGCTATGATGGCAATGCTAGTAAAATCAGACCCCCATCGGGTACTAAACATCTCATACTCGGCAGTTCCTCGCATTCCATCAATAAGCACAATTGAGTGATTGAGCATCAAATTAGAGACCTCGTCTGCAAGCCGCTTGGCCAGTATATCATCGCCAAATTTTCTCCGTAAGTCAGCAGCAACTTCACCGAATACGGTCGGACTGCCATTTAATCGACGAGCTGCAACCTCAGCCCGCACCATGTCGCCCATGGATCTCACAGGTATACCATTATCAGATATTATTTTGGCAAATTCTCCTTTGCCTGAGCCCGGCATCCCGCAAACAGCAACAGCATGGCCCATACACTAAACCAACAAGTTATGCCCCAAATATATGCCTACTATGCAATTTGAATCGCAAACCATTCATAATGAATTAATTGCTGAACTCGGCTTTACCCCACCTTCTATCCATTAATTTCCACAACACTCCAGAGGCAAATAATAAGAATACGGAAATCCCCAACATTCCAACATATCCCTGCCTGACCATGGTCTCGTCATACATTCCCGCAGTGGCTGCCAAACCGTCTTGGGATGCGCGTTCCCACCAATTACCGTAAAGTGATACATCACCTTGGGTAAAAGAGAGAAGGAATAAGCCAAGTAATGGTAGAACTGTACCTATCCAAAACCAAACCATTATCGAAGCATCAAAAATAGCTTTATTCGGCCTCAGCCCCATCAAGAATGCTGTCAGAGCAACGATGTAAATCGAGTTGGCAAACATTACGACAATGCTAGTTGGCAACGCTGCCCACTCATTGAGCCGCCAAGCCATCAAGATGATGAAAATTAACGAAATCCACGAAGTAATTAGAAAATACACTAAGACCTTAGCACGGATTAACTGGGGCACCCTCACCGGTAAACCGTTCATAAACTCGGGCGAATCGAGAATAGTTAACCATGAGTAAAAATTGAACCCAAAAAACCCAAGAAACGGCGCATATGATAGAAGATTGATTGGTATTGGAGCCTCGGCGAAGTCAATCAACCATGCCATACCAAGTAACACTGCTAGTGGAATTGTGTATGATACAACCATTTTCTTGATCGAGCCTGACCTGAATAAGTCAACAAACTCCTTTGCGACGATCAATCTAATTTCGCCGCGACCGAGGAATGAGAGTTTAGCATATGTTGGCTTGAATAGGTCACCCTTTTGGACCACATTGACATCGAAGTCATCAACTATGAGCAGCGAAGACAAGTATCCAAGGAACATACACAGACTAAATCCTCCAATAGCGAGAAGCACATTTTTGCTCGTTTGGAGGTGAAGACCGATTAAGATAAGTTCAGCATCAATGGCCCCAACTCCAACAATTACACCGAATAAAACAACTGCAACTGGCCCGATAATTGTGTAAGGTCTGCCTCTCATCCACAAGGCTGATGCTAGAAATGAAATTGCTAAGCCTTGAGCGAGGGTTGCAACCATTGCAAACCATGTCCAAGGTAAACTCGAATATTCTAGCGGAGTAGTGATACCAAAAAAGGTGTCGAGGGCTTTACCCAAGCCCATACCAAGAATAATCGGGGATAAAATTAGTAGCACGTAGAAGGCTAAATCCTTGACGAAATAAGCAAAATGCGCCATTGAATTGGGTAATGGCTGAAGTGCAGGCGAGGCTAATAAATGGTTCTTAGTAGCCGTTCTTCTAACTAAGGCATCCCGACCCATGAAGGCAAATGTCCCCATACCAAGACTAAACATCAACAGCGGGAGATGCAGCGCGAACCTCAATTCTTGCCAGGTGAAACTATTGGCTTCTGTATCAGATGTTTGAGCTGCTGAATCCCCAACCAGGAATTGCAACCCGATTGTCGACACCATTGTTACCAGTGCCAATAACAGCGGGAACAGGGCCATCTGTCTAGCCTTCGCAAACTCAACATTCTTACGAAATTCCTCTTTGAACATAACACTGAATGTTGCAACAAAAGATGACAAACCCCTCAGTGGGGTGAGTAATTCTTGGCCACCAGAGTGCGTTCCCAGACTTACTTGTGGAATTGAATTATCCTCGCTGTCCCACTCCCTCGATGATATGTGAGCGCCTGACAAGACTATTCCTCCTCGGCTAAGTCTCGATCATACAACCGCTCAACGTCCTCGATAGATTTCCCGACCAGGCGTATAAATACGTCCTCCAAGGTTTCCTCTTGATTTTCTTTTAATCCTCTAACTGTGCCAGCTGCCAATACCTTTCCATCGTTTATTATCGCCATCCTGTTGCACATTCTCTCGGCCATTTCGAGCACGTGGGAGCAAAGAAAAATTGTGCCACCTTGTCTGACGTGTTCAAGTAACCACTCACGGCATTTGCGTTGATATATCGGATCGAGGTTGGCGAACGGCTCATCGAGGAACAGAAGCTTTGGTTTGTGAATAAAGGCTGAGGCAAGCATAACCTTTTGTCGCTGGCCTTTAGACAAATCCTTGCACATTGTATTTCTTTTCTCCTCAAGGCCGAACCAATCCAGCCAATACTCAACCTCGTTTTCACTATCATCAATGTCGCGCAGTTTGGCCACGAACTGGAGGAACTCTACCGGGGTAAGGTAGGATGGGGGGGATTCTGATTCGGGAACAATACCAATATTCGCTTTGACTTTCTGAGGTGATTTAGTGGCATTAATGCCCAAGACCTCGATTTGCCCTTTACTTGGTTTGAGTTGCCCAGTCAGCAGTTTGATGAAAGTTGACTTGCCAGCACCATTAGGGCCGAATACTCCGAAAAACTCACCGGAATGGACCTCAACATTAAGTGGGTGTAAGGCGATAAAATCGCCATACTTCTTTGCCATGTCAATTGCTTTGACCAATGGCTGAGAGTCACCCATATGTTGTGCTGTCCGTCCTATTCTTTGTATTATTGGATTATGCCATAACAGGATAAATCATCAAGTTGATTGTATTGGCAATGGTATGGACGAACCAAATAGCTCTATCCTAACAATAGAAAAAATACCAGTAACCGGCTCTTCAATAAGTGGGTATGTTGCTATTGCGACGATAAATCGGCCAAATAAGCTCAATGCCCTAAATGCCGAAGTCATGGAGTCATTGAAAGCGCTTTGCGCTTGGGTAGAATCAAATGCCGAAATCAGGTGCTTGGTCATCACTGGTGCGGAACCGTTGCCGGCTGAGGAAGGTAAACGAGCAAAACCTAACGCATTTGTTGCTGGGGCTGATATTTCAGAATTTGTTGGCATGGATAGCGAAGCGACAAGAGTAAAGTTTACTGATAATGCTGTTGAGAAAATCTGGTCTATGGCCAAACCGACTATTGCAATGATCGACGGCTTCGCATTGGGTGGTGGGTGTGAGATTGCCTGCTCTTGTGACATTCGAATTGCTTCCGAGCGTTCAAAATTTGGAACTCCAGAAATTAATCTTGGGTTAATTCCCGGTTATGGAGCCACTCAGAGGTTAGCAAAATTAGTTGGCTACGGTAAAGCCCTGGAAATGATAATGACTGGTGAAATGATAACTGCAGATGAAGCACGAGGTATTGGTTTGGTCAACCACGTTTGTGGGCACGAAAATCTGCGTGAATTTACCATGAATATCGCCGGTAAAATTGCAAGTAAATCCGGTTATACTTTGACAACTGCAAAACGAGTGGTAAAGGCGGCATTGAACAGTACGCTGGATGAGGGAATCGCAATAGAAGCGGAAGAATTTGCCAAGTTATTCGATAGCCATGATCAGGAAGAGGGTGTAAGAGCATTTATGGAACGAGATAAGCCAAAATGGCTCGACCGATAACCTATTGGTTCAATCCTCATCTATCTGAAGTTTCATGGCAGCCAGTGCATCGCTAGCGTTTGGCAACGGCGGCAACGGCATGTTACCATCGGGCAAAGGCGGTAGCGGCATGCTGCCTAAGTCAGGCAGACCTTCGGGTAATGGTTTCTTCTCAACTTCTTCAAAACCAGAATCAAGCGGCGTTCTCAACTTTAGGATAGTTGCCTCATCAAGGCGAATAAATGTTGCACCATATACGTGACCTGCCTCAGGTTTCTGTGGCTCATCAACAACATTCAACCCATGTTCAGGGTTTTGTAATAGTGCAACAATATCCTCGCCATCATTATATTGCTCCCACATCCTGACGGTCGATGCTCTGATTTCAGCTAACTGATTCCTTCGGCGTTTCTCTATTCGCTGGCGGATCTCTTGATGTTTTACTCGACGGTTGGAAACGGTCATTTCAATATCAGCATCTTCGACTGACTCTGGACTTACTTCAACCACATACTCGTCTGCAGTGTGAACATTTTCAACAGTAACCTCAACCTCAACAATGGTTTCTTGAACTTCTGAATCATCTTCTTCCGGTTGGTTTGCCGCCTGGATTTTTGCCAGTTTTCGCTCTCTTAGAGAGACACCGTCAAGGTTTTGCTCCTCAATCACTGGGGCGGGAATTGCGGCACTATCGGAGGGCTCTAGTTCAACCTCGGAATCTTGCTCTTGAGTCGCACCGATTGAGGTTTCTGCTCTGTTCCTTGAATTATTTTTTACCCCCCTTCCACCAAGTAGGACCCACATTAAGGATGCGACGAAGGTGACGCCAATAAGCGACCATTTACCATCGTTAGATAGGCTCGATGCAGAGGTCAAATAGAAAATTCCCGCACTAGCAGCGACAAGTGCACAAACTGTTCGGAAAAATCCCATGCCCCTCATCATTATCCAGTTACTTCTGATTTATCATGCTGATGGCAATTGGTTGAACAAGTTCTGTAATGCTCTACTTCGATGACTGAACATCTGCTTCGTATCCGAATCAATGGCACCAAATGTTTTCCCGTGAGTACTGTGAACACCGTAATTTCCAGCAGATAAGGGCTCGAGAGTTTCATCTAAGTCATAAGGAATGAATATTGGATCAAAACCAAACCCATTCCCTTCCATGGCTTCAAGTGCAATGTGCCCAGGACAAATCCCCGCAGCAATAATGAATTCGCCGTTGCACCACAAAGCGGCGACTGCCTTGAAGTAAGCAGACCTAAGATTTGCACTGGATACCGGATCCTCAGTAGTTAGGTGAGACAACAATCTTACTATCCCGGGATTGCCGATTGTTGAGTAAACGTAAGAGGAATACACACCAGGAAAACCGTCGAGTGCCGAAATGAATAATCCGGCGTCCTCAACTAAGATCATATCGCCTTCATTGAAGATATCTGGCAAATGCTGGAGAGCCTGTTTTAGCTTTGACTCTGCAACGACCTCCAAAGAATCTGCCTGGGGTTCATACAGCAGATTAGTTTTAGGAATTAATTGTCTTACTTGATACCCTAATTTAGACAAATGTTTGTCCGCCTCAGCAAGTTTCCCGCTATTTCCGGTAAGGAACCAAACTGTGTTGCTCATGAAATCCGGATAGTGTCCAAGTTATCATTCCTATCCTCAAACTGATGATAATAATTCGATTTAATGAGATGATTTAACACCAAAGACCACTTACCAATAATATGATTCAACAACTAGGTTTAGTGGCTGTAGGTGGGGCAATTGGTGCAGTTTTGAGGTATGCAATTAGTTACACCATTGCTAGTAGTGAGTTTCCTTGGTCAACATTAATGGTAAATGTGGTTGGGTCATTTGCGCTTGGAATATTATCAGTTATGGCGATTAATAACCTCGTCTCCAAAGATGCGACACTATTTCTCGGAGTTGGATTGCTAGGAGCCTTTACTACAATGTCAACATTCTCATTTGAGACGGTAGACTTACTGAAAAATGACCAATACATTCTAGCATTGACCTACTCATCGCTATCATTTCTCCTCTGTATTGTTTGTGCATTTGTCGGTTGGGAACTTGGCGACAGGCTACAAATTAACTGATTTTTGGATTACTTTATTTACCACTAGTATGATGAGTCAATGAAAGGGGCTGGCTGTAAGGAAAATTTAGTGTGCCCTAAGAGTTGATAGTATGACAAAATTAATTGAAAAAATGAATGCCGCCTTGGGTTGGGAATTGAGAGCGATAAATATGTATGCACACTATTCCGCAAATGTCACCGGAATACACCGTTTGCAGTTATCTCCGATGTTTAATACTGAGATGACAGAATCAATAGAACACGCTGACATTGTTCGAAAAGGTATTGTGCAATTGGGAGGAATTCCGGTCACTGAGCGCAACACCCACCCGATTACACACACGACAAATTATTCTGAAATGCTGAATTACTCACTTGAAACCGA
>DUKK01000119.1 GCA_013329355.1 Candidatus Poseidoniaceae archaeon
AAACGCGGTTTACGACGCAGTAGGTGTTAGATTCAGAGATTTACCACTCACACCAGATATTGTTTACAAAGGTATTGAGCGACAACGTAGGGCCCTAAAATTAGACGATTGTCTCGATTTACCTAGCCCACGATTAGAGCACGGGCCGATGCAAGATGTCTTGGTTGCTCGCGCTAATGAGCATAGAACCCGTGACAAGGCTAGACAACGAACCGAAGATACATCTCATTATGTGAATGGGGTGTTATTCGGATTCGACCCCAACATACCCCTCGAAGACCAAGTCGATGGTTGGCGGATGGCGACAGAACCAGACCCCGACCAACTTGCGGAACTTGGATTGGCTGGCAGGGCGTGGCTGAAGAAAACTCAGCGAGAAATGGGGCGTGATTAATCATGTTGATGCCACCATTTACGCTCCATCATCCTGAGAGTATCGACGAGGCGGTAGAGATTGCATCAATGCTTATTGGCCAAGGCGATGATTTTGATTGGGTCGCTGGCGGAACCGATGTAGTCCCCAACTACAAGTGGCGCATCAACCCTAAACCTCATGTTATCTCTCTTGCGAAGATTCCAGAAGCGAACCAAACGACTCAATATGAAATTGGCTGCATGACGAAATTATCATCACTAACGGCACATAACAATGTCCACCCATTAATTGTCGAGGCGGCGTCTAAAATAGCCTCTTCATTAATCAGAAAAAGCGCTACTGTAGGTGGTAATTTGTGCCTGGATACGCGCTGTTTTTGGTATAATCAGAGTGAAGACTGGCGAAGATCGATCGATTGGTGTCACAAAGCTGATTGTGGAACTGGAGCGGATTGTCGAGTGATTCCCAATCAAAATACCCTTTGTGTCGCAACTTATCAAGGAGATTTAGCGCCTAATTTCATGGCTCTTGGCGCCCAGGTAACATTGATTGGACCCGATGGTAAAAGGGTCATGCCATTGGAACAGTTCTACCAGCTGGACGGCATGAAAAAGAATGTCTTGCGGCCAGGGGAATTCATGCTTAAGGTCACTCTACCGGAGGATGCATTTGACTATGAGGGAAGTTACCAGAAGTTGCGGCTCAGGGAATCTTGGGACTTTCCCGAGGCGGGGATTTCTGCAGCCTGGAAAAAAGGTGACTACTCTACGTTAAAGATTGCTTCTACCGCACTCGAGTCAATACCCAAAACACATGATAATCAGGTAACTGAATTTGTTGATGCTTGGGAGAAGGGCATAACTATCGGTAAACTATCCGATGCGATCAGGAAATCGGTCAAACCGGTAAATAATACTGCTCTGCCACCAAATTATCGAAGGTCTGTGGTCCGTGTTTTAGCCAAGCGTGCACTAAATAACATAGGATGTGAATGATTGCCTCCAATCAAGAAAATACTCTTTGTAGTCGCATTTTATTGCCTTTTTGCACTGCCTTTTGTCGATACATCAAATGCCCAAGACCAAGTTGAGATTCCTTCGTGGGAAGTTGGCTGGGAGACTAGCATGGACGGCGTTCACGAACTTGAATTGTCGGGGGAAGACAATATCTTGGATTCTGTAGAGTTCTTTGTCGCCAATGAGCGAATGATTGACTTAAATTTAGAGATTACAATCGAATGGGATGAATCAGATAATATCCCAATAGAGTTGGAATATGATGAATCAATATCGGTAGCTGCCTCAGATAATCAGACATTTGTCATTGAAATTTCAGACGTTACTGGCTTTGCTTTTGACCGGTCACCAACCCAATCAATGACCCTGTTGCTCAGCGCCCAAGAAATAGCACTAGAGCAAGCAATCAGCACGCAAGAAATAGATGCTGAATTCTCTGTTCCGTCGGTATTCGAGTTGGCCATCGACTCACAATCAAAAGGCGAGACTCTGTATGCCGGATCATCCGTTGAGTATACGCTATTTGTGACCAACAACGGCAACGGTAAAGATGTAATTAAGATGCCAGAATCATCTGTAAAGTCATGTCCTAGCGTTATAGTTGAGGGCCTTGATATCATTAGAGATGTCGAGTTGGATAATGCTTCAACCAGTGAATACGATATCCGAATTTCAGCGTCAAGTTCACAACCTGAGCGAATTTGCGAGATTACCATCTCGATTAAATCAGCAGGTAACGGTCAAATTACCAGTACCATTTTTGAAATTGATGTGGTATCTAACTCTGGTGATGATGATGACCGAATAACCCCTAGTAATGAAGAGCCAAGTGACAATTCTGAGACGCAACTAACGGAAACAGACACTCTCAACTTCGTAGGTTTTTATGAACTAATTATTGTGGTATTATTTGCTCTATCGTTCCGATGGCAAAAAAGATGTTAAAAAATGCTCAACTGCGCCTAATTTTACGGCGAGATAATAGGCTACATAACGGCATTCAAGCCGTATAAATCATTGTATGAACTTGCTCACCAATGAGCAAGCATTATGAGTGGAAAGAATTTCGAGGTAGCAGTAGTGTACCACGCATTGCGGAGAAGGGTAGATAATATGGCAGAAGAGGAGAAGAAAAAATTCAGTCTTGAGACATGGCTCAAGGCAGGATTCATGGCTTCTTTATTACTGTCAGTAATCCTCATCAGCTTGGTCAGTCTAGATAAAGAGACCGTATTTTCACCATATGAACAAGACGCAGAATATTACAATATACAACTTACTGAAATGCGAGCGAATCTCGGTGACGATGGTACTGGATACACTGTTGCTAATACAATGTCGACACCGATGCTGGTCAATGACTGGAAAGATCCACATCGTACTTTGCTGGTCATAGCTGCGCCTGAAAAGCCCTTTGATGCAGCAGAAGCTGCAGCAATTCACGATTTTGTTACAAAAAAAGGTGGCAAGGTAGTATTGGCATCAAATTCTACCAATGCACAATTAGTTGCAAGTGAATTTGGTGTCAAATATTTCGATGCACCGGTAGTAGACCCGTTCCAATTCTATGAGGTTGCTGATGAAACCGGAGCGGCAATAAACCCTGATGAGCGTAAGCTCTGGGCTGCTGCCAGCCTTACTCGAGATGTCACGCAGATGGGTGATGAGAGGCATGTGCCATGTTCTGAAGTTAATATTGCCAATGCTCAGGTCAACGATTGTCGGATGCCGGTATTATTTCACAGAGCCACAGCGATCCAGGTATTGGATGAGGAAGTAGATGACGCTAGGGATGTTATGGTCCTTGCTCACGCATCCACCCCTGCGTTTATCGCAAGACAAGATACCAACATCGATAATTTGAACAATCCGACTTTGGGTGAGGGCAAGACAGGCTTGATAATCCGCATGGATTACCCGGGAATTGAAGTTTTAGACGAGCAACCTAACAATAACTTTGGTGAGGTCGATGTTACTGGTTCAATAGTTTTCATCTCAGACCACTCGGTATTGGCAAATCACTTGTGGAACCAGACAATCGCCGAAGAAACTGGTAAGCAGCAGTGTAAATCACCGTTCTATGTGTCAAACGCGCTTGGCAACTCACACGCATGCTGGGACAGTGCATTATTCTCGTCAAACGGTGCCGAAGTTGTTTGGAACGGTAACGGACCATATTTCCAAGCATTGTTTTACGACATGATGGAATTCGATAATGAGGAAATCACGACAAAAGTCACCAGAGATGCCTCAGAATTTAATTTGGTATTCGACGAGAGTCGTCACGTATCAAGTGCTTTGTCATCCCCATTCACTGAGGCTATTGGAGCGGTTGTTCTACTGACCAGTGACAACGTCCTGAAATGGCTCATTATTCTGAATCTGTTCGCGCTCTTGGCAATTGCCATTATGGTGGTTCCCGAAAAAGAGAATTGGCGACACGTATTTGATTTAACAAGGTTTAGAGAAAGACCTACAAAAGTTGATTCTTCCCAGTATCAGATGCGAGTTAGGGAAGCTTTCTTGTCTAAGGTCAGACAATTTAACGACCTTACAAGAGATGAATTTGCTCGCAAAACCCCAGCGGAAATCATGTATATGGTGAGAGACCCGCGCTTGGTTGAACTGATAAGTTCGAACCGCTCCTACTCCAACGAAGAATTACGGGAAGTGATTCCCCAAATACGTCGTTGGGGTAAATGAAATAGGAGGAATAAGACATGCAACCAGCCCCCCCACCCCAGCCTGCGCCAGCGCAGCCAGGGATGCCAGCAGCACCTGCACCACCAGCGCCTATGCCAGCAGCACCACCAATGCCAGCAGCACCAGCAGCACCTGCACCAGCAGCCCCAGTAGCGCCAGCCGCTCCGGTTAAGCCGAAGCACCAGAGTAGCCCAGAAGTTAGAGAAAGACTTTCTGCAGTAGGCGCAATTGCCCAAGCAATTAGCGCCGAGGTTCAGAAAGTAATTATCGGAAAAGCACATATTATTGATAATGTGCTAATCAATATTCTGTCCAACGGAAATCTTCTATTCGAGGATTACCCCGGATTGGCTAAAACCTTGATGACCAATACCTTCGCCGACGCTCTTGGTTGTGATTTCAAGCGTGTGCAGTTCACACCCGACCTGCTACCTGCAGATATCACTGGAACCAATGTCTATGATGCAAAGAAGGGTGAATTTACCTTCAAACCCGGACCTTTATTCTGTAATCTCTTACTTGCTGACGAGATTAATCGTGCACCGCCAAAAACTCAGGCTGCTCTGCTCGAAGCTATGCAAGAGAAGCAGGTGACTATTGGAACTGTCACCCATAAGTTGCCAGCTCCATTTATCGTTATGGCAACCCAGAACCCAGTTGAGCAGGAAGGAACTTATCCGCTACCTGAAGCACAACTTGACCGATTTATGTTCAAGATGTCAGTAGGTTATCCTGACCGAGCAGACGAAGATGAAATTCTTGCACGTCGTATCTCTCGTGGAAAGGATGCAGTGGATGTCGATGTTATCACCGATCCGCAGCGTGTTATTGCTATGCAACAAGCGTGCGAAGATGTGTATGTCGACCCTGCACTGAGAATGTATATGGTAGAAATCGTGGCTAGAACCAGAGAGGATCCGAGAGTCCTTGTCGGTTCATCTCCCCGTGGTTCTCAAGCGCTGCTGAAGACCTCAAGAGCCGCTGCGGCGCTCAGGGGAAGAGATTTCGTCACACCTGATGATGTAAAAGCAGTCTCAGAATTGGCAATTGCTCACAGAATCATTTTGAAACCTGAACACCAAATCAAAGGACTTGAGGCTGGAGAAGTTATTCAAACAATCCTGCGTGAAGTCCCAGTACCGACAGTTTGATGACCGCTGATAGGTGTTTGTCATGTGGAGTCGTAAATCAGCAATGTTGGGTAGTCTCGCCATAGCAATGTATTTGCTTGGTTTGACATTGCGAAATGAACAATTGGTTACAATCGCCGTTGTGATTTTTGTATTCCTAACGTGGGCTGCCTTGTTTGGCGGACACGCTGATGTTGCTTCTTCCGGCAGGCGAGCCGATGAGTGGTCTGGTGAGGAAGGTATTGCTCTGGGTAGCGTTATCGCTATGCGGAAACTTTCCAGTGCGCGGTTGTTTGAAGATGGAGAACTTAATGTCACGTTAAGAATGCAAAATAACTCACCGCTACCCAAGATTCTGGAGGTCAGAGACCGTGTTCCTGAAGTAATGCGAATTAAGGAAGGTTCGAATTACATACTAATGGAGTTAGGCCCGAGGAGAGAGACGTTCATTGAATATACCATCGAATGTCCACTCAGAGGGTTTTACAGCATTGGACCAGTTGCAGTCAGAATTCAGGACCCGTTTGGTTTATTCCACAAGGAAAAAGAAATGCATGTCTACGATGATTTCCTTGTGTTTCCAAAGATGGAAGATCTCAAAGAAACGTTCGTTAAGTCAAGGGTACCGAAGATTTTCACCGGTGCGGTCAACATAAGACAGCCAGGTCCTGGTTCAGAGTTCTACTCATTGCGAGAATACTTTGATGGCGATTCTTTTAGATCGATAAACTGGTCTGCATACGCACGTTCGGGCAAACTGATGGTCAATGAGCGTGAACGTGATGCGGTTTCTGATATCATCATTATTGTTGACTCAAGGGCCGTCTCAGAAACCGGTCCAGTGTCTCGAAATGCCTTGGTTTACTCAACCAGGGCAGCGGCATCACTAGCGAAATATTTCCTCAGCCGTAGGGACTCAGTCGGTGTCATAGTTTACGGCGATGAAGTAGTAAGTGTCGACCGCGATACGGGCAAAAAACAGCTCTATGTCATCCTAACCAAACTTGCTGGAGCAGTAGCCCGAGGTAATATTCCATTACAGGTGGTTGTTAATCGAATAATGCCGCACATCAACA
>DUKK01000094.1 GCA_013329355.1 Candidatus Poseidoniaceae archaeon
CATCTTTGGCCCATGTTGACTTCCTTTTTGCCGAGGGAAAATCCTTCAGCGTCACGTTCAACAATAAACCCAGACATGCCTCGGTAGCCAGCAGCTGGATCGGTTTTTGCTAACACAAAAAAGAAATCAGAGTAACCCGCGCCAGTTATCCACATTTTCTCGCCGTTGATTACGTAATCATCGCCGTCTGAGATTGCCGTTGTTTTACATGCAGCAACGTCTGAACCAGCCCCTGGTTCAGTAATTGCATAAGATGCTAGATGACCCTGTTCAGCAACTCTGCGCAGCCAGATATCTTTCTGTTCTTCAGTCGCTCCCGTGATAAGTGGCGCGCAGGCTAATGCAGTGGCGTAGGCTGCGGTAGCAAATCCAGGGTCCCCCCACGCTAATTCTTCGTTAACCAGCACTTCTTCCATACAGCCTAAACCCATTCCGCCGTATGCTTCTGGTATGTGTAAATTCAATATCCCTAGGTCGTGGGCAGCTGCAATCGCAGCTTTAGGATACTCCGATTTTTCATCCCATTGTTCTGCATTGGGTCTAATTTCATCCAGAGCAAACTCGTGCGCTAGATCTCTCAGACCTTCTTGCATATCGTCAAGTTTGAAGTTGACCATGGCAACCCGATGCGGTGGAGGGTTAAGATTTCATGGTTTAGAAACCAACTCTCCGGAAATATTCACACACTGCTAAGAATATGAAATAAATCACAATCAAAATGATTCCTTCCCACTTCCTGAACTCGTATGAGGTCCGCATCAACAACAAGGCAACGGCTGTGCTAATTATTGATGCTGGTAGGATCACCAACATTATCATGTCTGAGCCAGCATCTGTAAGGTATAGAGGGTGAACCATTGATGCGACACCGATTGACAACAACGGATCTGTGATATTAGAGCCAATCAGGGTACCTATGGCAACACCTTGTGAACGCTTGGCAGCCATAAAAGCGATTGTTAACTCGGGCAAAGAGGTACCTAAACCAGACACAACAGTCCCAATTATCGAGTGAGGAATGTTCATTTCATAAGCCAAGTCGCTGGCATTCACTACCAAGTGATGAGCGGCAAATACAGCAAGTGCCAGACCTATGAAGACCATTACAAAGTAGGCTGCTCCTGACCAAGACAAGCTGCGTAACTCGATAGACTCAGCCTCTCCACTTGATTCCTCATCCATAATCTCCTTTCTATTGTAGAGTAGCCAACTGATGTATACTACATAGAGGCTGGAAAGAATAATTCCCTCGAGTCTGGTTATACCTTCATCGCTGATTAGGAAAAATGTCATTAGCAGGAGTGATAGCATCATTATGAGACCATCTCGATTTAGCCATGAGGGTCTAATCTTCAGACCTTTGACCAAAGCAACAAAGCCAAGAATTAGGGTTATTTGCACCAAAACTGAACCAAGGATGCCACCTATCGCAAAGTCCGCCACCTCCTTATTCTCAGTAACATTCAGCGCAGAGGTAGATGTAACAAGTATTTCCGGAAGGGACGTACCTATCGATACAATCGTTAATCCAATTACTACTTCGGGTATGCCACCTCGCCGAGCAAGACCTTTTGCACCCTCGATAAAGAAGTCTGCAGATACCACCAGTAAGCCCAGTGCAAGGAGTAAAATTATGATCGAATAGATGATATTATTACCACCCATATTAGTCGATAAAATCTGACTACCGACTAATGCTAGGAATAAAGTCGCTAGGATAATTAGGGTATTGAACTGCAATAATTGTGGGATTCCCATCAACTTGCCGTCTTGCGCCATGGCTAGCCTAAACTGTATGAGTTATTCACCATTATGATAGGCTAATCTATGTAGAAAAACGGATTAAATGCCGATATCTGGCGTGATTATGCGTGTGGAATTCGTTTCCGAGTTAGTTGGAACATTCTTCATGGTATTCATCGGTTGTATGGCAATCAAACAAGAACTAGGAGGGCCAATCATTTCATTGGCTTTTGGCGGAGCAGTATGTCTAGTCATCATGACCTCCCGCAAGTATAGTGGAGCCCACATCAACCCTGCAGTTTCGATTGCTTTCAGTCTCACAGGGGAATTAGAAAAGCGACTGTTACCGGCATACTTGATTGCCCAATTAATTGGTGGTCTATTGGCTGGGCTATTGGTTGGTAATTCCGGCGCAACTGATTTCGCAACCACTACAGACTTAGGCATAACAATTGAAATTATTATTACATTCACCTTAATGATGAGTATTTACCTAACCATCTGGCATACCGACAACGACTACATAGTTGGAATAGTTGTCGGACTTGTTGTTGCTGTATTGGCGTTTTTCTTTGGACCATATACTGGAGCCTCAATGAATCCCGCACGGACCTTTGGCCCAAATATTGCGTCCGGACTATTCAAAGTCATTCCAATATATTTTGCTGCAACTATTATCGGTGCCATTATGGCAGCAGGACTGAGATATAAATTAGGTAATCCGTCAGTCAAGTCTCAATGATTTAATTCAAAAACCCGAAGCCATTGGGATACCCATGTCTGAGAAGCGAGTCATGCGGAAATTGAAGAAACTAGCCGCGCGCATAAGTGCAAAAATTGAATCGGTAAGAGACGAAATGGATGACTTAGAAATCGAATTCGAACTCATTCAACAGCACATCAGTAAATTAGAGATTATGGCAAAAAACCAGCCAGTCGCAAATGATGAGATTATCGTGACAGTTGAGGAAGACGAAGCAGACCTTGATTTGGAAAATTCCAGTGCAGTTCCTGTCCCCAAGAAATTTTGATTATTGCTCGCTCAGTGATTTAGCTAATCTTTGCGCAATCAAATCCCCAACCATGCTACAACTAGCGTCTCCGCCCAAGTCATAGGTAAGTTGTTTTCCCTCAGATAGATGAGCAGAAACACTCTGTTCAATAGTATTGGCAACATCGAGAATTTCTGTATTACCATGTTTTCTCCCAAGCCAGTCCATCATCATTTGAATGGAATTGACCGAAGCAATTGGATTGACTTTATTCATTCCGGCATACTTTGGTGCTGACCCGTGAACTGGTTCGAAAAAGGCATGATTATCTCCAATATTCCCGGACCCAGCCATACCCATGCCTCCTTGCAAGACCGAAGCAAGGTCAGTTGCAATATCCCCGAACATGTTCGAAGTCACAACAACATCATAATGCTCAGGTGTTCGAGTTAGCCATTGGGTGAATGCGTCAATGTAACCATAATCTGTAGCAATATTAGGATAGTTATTGGCAACACTATCGAATGTCCTGCGAAACAGCTGGCAGCCTCGGGTAACGTTACTTTTGTCGATGCATGATACCCGACTAGTTCCGTCTATCGGCGCTCCATTGCGCGTCTGGCAAATCTCAAACCCCATCTTGACAAGCCGTTCCGTACCGTGTGAGGAAATTGGTCTTGGATCGTAAACTACCTCGCCTTTTAAGTCAGGAAACTCAACGTCTGGAATAGTGTATTCAGGCATTCCTTGTGCGCGGTTTGACGCTCTTTTCAGTAGCGAATGGTAAAGCCCTTCGGTGTTTTCACGCAGAATTGTCATGTCCACCATTTCAGGCTCCCATATTTGTCTGAATTTACCGTGGACCTTGTGCATCACTCCTTCGAATAATTTGACTGGCCTGACATTTGCATACAAATCAAGACCTGACCTGAGTCCAAGTA
>DUKK01000065.1 GCA_013329355.1 Candidatus Poseidoniaceae archaeon
GGAAATCGGCAACAAGTTCGGAGAAAACGGCATGGACAAAGATTTGATGCGAAAAATTTACGCAATCAAAGGGACCAATGTCCTAGTCAATGACACCAAAGGTATCCAAAATCTCCACGAAACACGTGAATTGATAATCGAAGCTTTCAACGAAGTGTGCGTCAAGGGTCCGATTGCTGATGAACCAGTTCAAGGAATGTTCGTTAGATTAGTCGATGCTAAACTACACGAAGATGCAATACACCGAGGGCCCGCACAAACTATACCTGCAGTAAGAAATGGTATCAAAGGTGCAATGATGCGAGCGAGAACAATTATCCAAGAACCGATGCAGAAGGCCTTCGTTTCCGTGCCCAACGATTGGTTAGGTCAGGTTACCAGAGAAGTTACCAACCGAAGAGGAATCATCGAAGACATGCCATCAGATGGAGATGTCACCACAGTTGTTGGGATTATCCCAATTGCCGAAACCTTTGGCTTCTCAAACGATATTAGAGCAGCATCTCAGGGTAGAGCGGTATGGAACACCGAAAACCTAGGGTTTGAACCATTACCTCCACAATTATTCGACAAAGTCGTGGGTGAAATAAGAACTAGAAAGGGTCTAAAACCTGACCCTAACCCTGAATCATACTACTCAGACTAAACATGACCATTGGTACAGTAGTTGGACTACACACCTCTAAAGGCGGTGTTCCAAAACTAGCAACTGGACTACTGGAAGTAACAACCAATGGATGCACTGGCGACCGGCAAAATGACCTAAAGCACCATGGTGGCATCAACAAGGCTGTGTGCATTTTTCAGGAAGAGATTATCGATGAATTAGTTAATAATGGCCACCCTATATCACCTGGTTCAACTGGGGAAAACATCCTAATTACTGGAATTCCTGTTGGTGATATTAGACCTGGTGTAAGACTGATATTTCCCAATGTTGAGTTGGTAATAACTCAGGATGCACCACCTTGTAAAACCATCAAGCAATCATTTACTGGCGGACAATTTAATGCAATTTCTCACAAAAAACGACCCTACTTCACCAGATGGTATGCCAAAGTTAGCAAGGAAGGTAGTGTTAGAGTCGGCGACTCTATAGAATTGTTTAACTGATTCTCTTGAGTTGGTAATCGGTTAGTTCGCGCAGTGCTAGCAGTGCTGGACTATTTGGCAGCATATCTAAGCATGAGTGTGCTTTTTGGTGATATTCTTCAGCCCGCATGCGCGCATAGTCTACAGAGCCAATTGACTTCAGTGCTGCTAACCCTCGGTCAATTTCTGCTTGCGTTGCAGACTCGCCTTTTCCTAGGACCGACTTTAGATCGTTAAGTTCGGGTGATTCTGGTTGAGAAAGTGCGTGTATCACCATCAAAGTTCGCTTACCTTGTGCTAAATCAGACCCTGCTGGTTTGCCTAAAGTGTCTGAATCGGATAGCACATCAATCAAATCATCCATTAGTTGGAAACATAGACCAACGGCAAGACCCCAGTCAGCCATACATTGGATAGTCGCCGCATCAGCCCCTGACATGCGTGCTCCAACCTCGGCACAAGTCAAAAACATCACCGCAGTCTTACCTTCAATCATCTCAAAATAATCGCTCTCAGAAACGGCGATTCGATCTTCAAACTCAATGTCTAGTTGTTGACCTTCACTTACTCTCCTTACCATCCAAGCCAGGCGATTTACCATAGCCCCGACATCTTTGTGTTCCAATCCTTTTGCGCCAACCAATCTCTCAAATGCAATGGCGAGCATGGCGTCTCCAGCATTAATTGCCGTCGGTAAGCCGTATTCTATGTGAACTGCATTTAGACCTCGTCTAGTATCATCATCATCCATAATATCATCATGTACTAAGGTAAAATTATGCACAATCTCAATGGCAGCGCCAATATCTAACAAACCAGAGTGTGAATTACCAACTGCTTTTCCAACCAACCATGGTAGGGTGGCTCTAAGCCGTTTGCCACCGCCCTCTACCAGATGCATCATTGCACTGGAAAGGCGTGAGTGTTTAGAGGCGCAGAGACTGTCAGAAATTCTCTGCTCAATAAACGGTTTGACCTCCATTATTGAAGTATTTAATCCTGCACCTGTTGCACCCGATAACATATTTGAAACATCACCCATATCGTGAATATGACCATCCCTAAGTTGCATAATGCTATCTATGTTGCCAACGCTTTGCCACCACTCATCTGTCATTATACGCTCGGCAATGCACCTAAACCATGGTGCGATTTCACCGCCGAGCTCAACATTGCCGGCAAGTATGTTTTGTAATTCATCTTGCGTAACCCATTTGATTTCAGAAACCTCGTTTTCATTGAGTGTCACTGTTACATCGGCCTGAATAATCAAAATGTGATCTATTTCTCTTTCAATCCAGTCAGCGTTCATCCGCGAAGAATACATCATTTTGGTGATAAAATGGAAGTCATCAATATTCAATTCACTTGGTGCAATGCCTAATTCTTGATGCAGTTTTCTAACCGCAGCCCGCTTTACTCCCAAAGCATCGGTCAATTCAGATTCATGATCTGAGGACAGGGGATGAGAACAGCAGGAATTGGCCCAGACACCGGGAAATGTGACTTTATCATCAGCTCGCTTTTGCAGTAGGAGTTTTCCATTAGTGTCGAATAGTAGGACACTAAATGCTCTGTGAAGCAAACCTGCTTGGTAATGTGCGGAAACTTTTGACGCTTTACCGATCGCAGAATCTTGCTCATCGACTAAAATTACTGCCTCTGACATCAAAGCAATCTGTTCACCGTCAGCGGAATTTTCGACCAGCATTTGTTTGAGATTTTCATCAATCTCAACCGATGGAACATCACCTATCTGGTATCCTGCCAAGTCATCACCAAACTACGCTGTAGAACTCAATAAATGAATAGTTCCCTCTGATAAAGCATCAATCAGAGATAATTCTAGTCCCAATTGTATCGTTGCCCACACATGCGTCGAATAGGCGCTCAGACTTTTCGCCATTAACCAAGAAAACCTCAACCCCCAGTGTTGCTACCTCTGCTCCGCGTTTTGCCTTTAGGTCGATACCGCCTGTTACATCTACATCACTATCGTGAAATCCGGAGTAGGTGACCGAAGGAGACCATTCCCTAATCAGGTCATCATCTGTAGCCTCAGTCGGAGGTTTACTCAATATCCCATCAACACCCTTCACGGCGAACACCAGTCGAGTAACATTTGGTAAATCACGACACAGCCTGACAACTAGATCATCGCCTGATAGTATGCCAAACTCTCCCTCATCGCAATCAACTACGTCACCAAAAGTAATCGCTACATCTTCAGTAATAGTGAAATTATTCTTTATTTCACCAGTAAATCCACTACCGGTATTTCTCGCCCATTGGTGAGGTGGTAGGGACTTTGCCGATACGCCGATTTTATCAAATGCGTCAATAATCAAGTTGTTTAATGTAAGCATATCCTTACGTACTAGATTAACTGCCTCTTTTTGTGATGCACAATCAGGTTGTGGAGTGAAATTAACGTTAACTAGTTGCCCATCTTTCAAGCGCCAATATTTGGCCCGCAGGTGACCATATGAGCCTGCACCGTGAACCACCACTACTCTCAAACCTGATTGTAGACATCGCTTCACTACCGCAACTAAGTCCTCGATTATGGACAATGCTGGAGTGCATAATTTTGCTTTATTGGTAATCAATCCCCCACCGAACTTGATTACCACTACTTCAGTCATGGTTCCACCCAGATGTTAGTCACTCAATATTGTTGTTACTCACAAGCATTCATCAATGATGGTATCTTCAGTCCATTCATGTCTGAGGGGCCCTTGGTAGACGAGTTCATGAGACATCTTCAAGCAAGTTTGGACGAAGCGATGGATATTGAAGATAAAATTGAGCGACATGACCGCATACTTCAACTCGAAATAGCGATACAGGAAGCAATAATTTTCAAAAATCGCTACAAGGAGCTAGTCAGTCATGGTATCGATCCATTGGTTCTGGTTGCTCAAAAAGAGGGGCAAGAAGCCCCACCACCAGCAACAAAATCACAAGCACTCACTCTAGGCGGGAGCAATTGCGAAAAGTGCGGTTCAGCGCTTGATCCTGACCTCGACTTTTGCCCTGCGTGCGGTGCAATTGTAAAGTGATTTATTCTTCTTCCTCGGATTCCCATCTGGCGACTATTTCACCGATAACCGGGTCATCTTCCTCTACTTGATACAAGTAATCAGCAGGCATATCCGTAGTTAGGAAAACTGATTTTCCTGCTCTAAAAATAGTATTACCGTCAGCAATTGCTCTCGTTGTGTCGACCTCAATTATCGCCGGACGGTCTATTCTAACATGACCTGCCTCCATAGCTTTGGCGATGGTTTTTGAAAGGTGAACATGTTGTCTATCCCCGGCAGTGATGCCCAACTCAAGAATAGTGCCAACTTGGTCTGGTTCACAAGGCCAGTATAATGCCTCTGGGATATCATTGGTTGGCAAATCAAGTTCAAGTTCTATAGAA
>DUKK01000168.1 GCA_013329355.1 Candidatus Poseidoniaceae archaeon
ACATTATCGAATTGATCAAATGCTGAGCCGAATAGATCACAACTGGTATCAGCAGTTAGGACAGCTGTGCAACCAGAGAGCACAACCTCGACTGGCACACCGGGTAGAACCTCAATTGTCAACACTTCCTGTAATGTTGATGCTGCACCGATCCACTCAGCGGTTATGGTCTGCTCTCCAGCAGAGTAAGGTAGGAATAACCCGGCTGAATCAATTGAACCGTTGCTTGGATTAAAAGAGATTATCTCATTTGTAACTAAATTGTCGTGCTGGTCAATGGCATATGCATAGACAACGACGGATTCGTCAGCGGTAATTGTTAACGAGTTGACGTCTGAATTTTGGTTAAGTGAGGCAAATAATTCGACTGGTAAACCTGATTCTAAATCAATTAAATAATCTGTGCAAATAACACCATAGCACGCAGTCACTGTTTGTAACCCATTCACCGTTGGCGTCAATTCGGCAGTGGTAATTCCAGTTTCGGCAATGGTTCCAGTAGTTGTCGACCATTCGACACTGGCGCCACTAGGCAAACCGCCAGCCACAAGATTGCCATTGTAATCAATACCTTGAACTGAGAAAGAGTAACTGTCGTCAGCATTGTAACTTGTTGCCGTTGAGGTAATGTTTAGACTTGAAATGTTAGTATGGAATACTCTAAATGTAGGCCTCATATTCACCTGCAAATCGTCAGAGGAGTGTAGTGTTACAAAACCATCATAGTTACTCGAACTCAGTGGATTGCCTCGGATTAATAGTAGTATATCGTCGCTCAAAACTAACGAATCCGTAGCAATTTGGAACGCAATTTTAGAGTTGGTTCCGTAAAAGGTCCCCTGATCTAGCGGAGCGGAGATATAATCGACACCCGCAACGGGTCCGGGTGTTGCGCCAGTAGTATTCCAGGTAATCCCTTGTTCATTCCAGTTGCTGATAAGGAACTGATGTACTGACAAGTCTATTGCATAAGACCCGCCGGAAAAATCCCACTGGTCGACACTGAAAGTAAGTTCAACGCTGTGTATTGTCTGGTCGCTACTCAGTGGTATTTGCGACATATCTAGTGAGATAATCGTGTCACAAATCGAACCAACTGTGTTGTAACACCCTTTACCGACAGATAACTCCTCTGAGAAGCCAAAGTTTGCCAGTGGTAATGCGTCGGTAATTGTATTGTCAAGTATGTCCATGTGTGAGTATCCGGCGACATCAGCAGAATCACGGACTGTGTAAACATACGTTCCATCACCGTTGTAGGAATGGTCAGGGTTGCCAATTCCAAACGACCAACGCTGCGATGATGGTCCAGGAATAGTCTGATTAACTCCTTGAACCCACCACTCATACACCTCACCAGGCTGGAATTGATTCGATGTGTAGGTGCTACCTGCAATGGCTGAATCATATCTCGAATCATAGGTAGTGATTGTATTTTGATTTTTTATGTAAAGAATGTAATCCGTTGCACCGGAATTCTGAACCCAATTTAACTGAACATTCTGTGGTGATTGAACAATATCTGAACTTGTGTCGTAGATTACCTCCCCATTGGATGGGCTGCTGAGTATTGTCTGAGGTGGCGGAGTCAACCCACCGATGTTCTCTATGTATGTTAAACGTAAAACTGGTCTTTCCGATATTCCACTTTCTGAACTGTAAAAATCAACAAAATTAGTTACTCCTGCTTGTGGAACTAGGGTAAATGAGATAGAATCGTTATTAGTGAAGAAATTAGTTTGGAGTAAATCAGTGATGTCCCATTGAACAGTAGTGCCAGAAAAGCTTGAGATTGTAGCACGAGTTATCTCTGAATTTGAGCATGCGGGGGAGTTAGCATAAGTTATGATTGCCTCGTCAAACTGATCACAGGCAAACACTGACACATCTATTGGATTGATATTTTGTGTGCTTGAAGCCAATTCGAGTTCTAATACTGCGCTTATCGGCGTTGCTAAACTATCGAAATATATGTCTGATAAGTCGTAGGAGAAATATGCTTGACTCGTCCCCCCTGTGGCTGAAGAATAACCGAGGGTTAATGTCGAGTCAGTTCCATAATTGTCTTGCTGGTTTATACTATCTGTTGTTGCATCGATAACCTGCGGCAAATCACCAGTGCTTTCGAAGATGGAGTTCCTCGACAAATCAACCGTGTAGTTGCCAAAGCCGTCGTCTTCGGCTTGGGCATCGGTCATTCGGTATTGGAAGATTTGGGAGTAATAACCGACCCTGTGATCTTGGTCACCACGAATCCGCCAGTATTGCCACTGATCGCCGAAATTATCGGATACTGTATCTGCGTCATCGAGGAGGAATGTGTTGGTTGTTGAATCAAAGACAAACTCTGAATCTACAGATGTCGAAGACTTACAATCGAGCCAGCGTATTTCTTGGCCATGGCAAATTTGCCAATTGGTGACGTTTGATAGCGGCGTGCTGAAATCAAATTCTATCGAATCAGGACCAACCAATTCGTAAGATGAAGTGTTCCACAAAGTTGCAGAGTTTGTTGGGTGAACTAATGATGGAGATGGCGCTAACCACGGCTCAACGGTTCTATATTCGAGGGTTAATTTTGGCCTAATTTCTAACGTTACGTTTTCACTATCAGCAAAAATGTAGTTGCCGTCAATTACTCCGGTTGGCGAGTTGAAGATCTCTGGTTGCAATAGTATGGATACCTCTTGACTACCAACAGCGTGCGACAATTGCATTATCCGCGTAATGTTCCAGGTGTGTTCACCAGTAGCACTAACCGTTACCAGTGAATCTGGCAAATCCGAATCAGAACCTCTTAGTGCACCAGTTTCATTCCACTGACTACCTGCAGTGTTGTTATCCCACGTTGCGGTTTCATCCCAAACAGTGAACATTCTGGATGCTGATATTTCAACGGTTCCGGAACCCGAGACTGCTGTGAGGGTCAAATCTGCGCTGAGAATCTCATAAGTTGATGGCATATCTAGCATGGAGATATTGAACGAGATAACCGCTGTAGTGGATGAAAGATTGGTGTTTATTATTGAACTATTGCCAATCATCAACCCATTGGTATCTTGCGCAGTAGTTGGAGCACCTTCGTCTAGGTAAGTATCGGTGGTTGCTGAAGGGAAGTTTGTTGGAGAAAAGATTGTCCCATCTTGAATACTGATTATTGCATCAGTTGGAGATAATTCCGCACCCACACTACTTGGAATGAAGTAACTTGAGTCTTGGCTTATCGGCCCATACATTGAATTGTTTACCGCTTGCACAGACCAATAGATGTCGTTCCTAAAGTCGATGTCCACATCCGGAGTGAACTCTAGATTGACTAAGTCAAACATTGCAGAATCGGTTCTAGAATCGAATACTAACTGTCCAGCCATGTCATCATTGGGATC
>DUKK01000006.1:0-1480 GCA_013329355.1 Candidatus Poseidoniaceae archaeon
GGCCAAGTTTGGTAACACCAAAACATTAGCCGGACCGTTAAAGCTCATAAATGGGTAATCACCTTGAACTGCCGGATTCAAAGCCGTATCTGCTTGCATGGGGCCATCAATCACCAAAGTAGGATCGATCTCTTTCGCTATTTCGATAGCCTCTTCTATTCGAGTTGACCGTTGTGCTCTAGTGCTACCAAAATTTGAGAATGATAACATTGCTACCTTTGGGTTGACGCCGAAGCGGCGAGCAATCTTTGCAGTTTGCACGGCAATTTCTGCCAAGGTTGGACTATCCGGATAGACATTTACCGTAGCATCAGCCAAAAATATAGTCTTACCTTTGACATTCACCATGTAGCATCCTATGACACAGTGCGCTGATGAATCTGATCCGATAACCTCGATAGTTGGTCGCAATACATCAGCATAATTTCGACTCACACCACCCACAAAGCCATCTGCATCACCACTTGTGACCATCTGACTGGCAAAATATGGTCGGCTCTTCAACAACCTCTCAGCATCCTCTAAAGTCATACCTTTGCGCATTCTTCGCTTGAATAGAGCGGGCGCATAGATTAATTTTCTTCTTTCGTCATACCTTGGGTCAAATACGTCGTAAGCAAAGTTTAGATTTAATTCCTCAGCCATCTGATCAATTCTTTCTTTCGAACCTAGCAGAATTGGATAACAAATTCGCTGCTCAACAAGTTGAGCAGCAGCTCTGATAACCTTCTCATTATCACCTTCTGGGAAGACTATTCTCTTGCCTCGTCCTCTGACTTGATTTATCATATGACGCATAATTGAGTATGATAAGCCTAGCCTTGACTCCAGCTCTTCACGATACTCAGTAATGGAAAAATCCGCCTTACTGACTTGCGTTATTCCTTCATCGACTGCGGCTTGGGCAACTGCCGAGGCCTCCCAAATCAGCACCCTTCGATCAAACGGCTTAGGAATAATGTATTCTGGACCAAACTGCATTGTCGCCCCATCATAAGCTTCGGAGATATAATCAGGTACCGGTTCCTTAGCAAGTTGTGCTAAGGCTTTAGTTGCCGCCATTTTCATGTTTGGTGTGATATCAGTAGCCCTTACATCTAGGGCCCCGCGGAAGATGTAGGGGAAACCAAGAACGTTGTTCACCTGGTTGGGATAATCTGATCTTCCAGTTGCAATAATTGCATCGCTTCTTACTTCAGCAACTTCCTCTGGTTTAATTTCTGGGTCAGGATTTGCACATGCAAATATTATTGGATTTTCAGCCATTTTTTTAACCATATCTTTTGTCAAAGCACCCTTTGCTGATAAACCTAAAAAAACATCAGCGTTATTTATGGCATCATTCAGGGTTCGATTTTTTGTTTCAATCGCGTGACCTGATTTCCATTGGTTTAAATTATCTCGACCCCTAAAAATAACACCTTTTCTGTCGACCATTGTAATATTTTTTTGAGGCACACCAGTTTTTTTAAATAAATTT
>DUKK01000006.1:1485-5684 GCA_013329355.1 Candidatus Poseidoniaceae archaeon
AGTGGCCATAATTGCATCACTTCTGACTTTAGAGACCTCTTCTGGAGTGATTTCTGGTGTTGGATTAGCGAGTGCAAATATTACTGGCCTTGGAGCCATAGATTTCACCATCTCAGTCGTGACTAAGCCTCCTTTGGATAGGCCGAGTAATACATCTGCACTTTCCAGAGCGCCTGCTAAATCACTTTCCGAAATGTCATGAGCAAAGTCAGCCTTATACTCATTTAGCTCATCGTTCATGAGACGCTTTTTAGTGAGAACACCTTTGCTATCAACCATTTTGATATTTTCTCTGGTCACCCCCAAAGCAACATAGTGATTCGCACATGCAATTGCCGATGCACCAGCACCAATAACAACGACCTTCACCTTTGATAGTTCCTTTTCCTGCAATTCTAAGGCATTAAGCAACGCAGCACCTGATATTATAGCTGTTCCATGTTGATCGTCATGCATCACTGGAATATCGGTCTCAGCTGCGATTCTGCGCTCTATCTCGAAGCATTCAGGAGCCTTGATATCCTCTAAATTAATCCCACCAAAGGTCTTTGAAATATTGACCACAGTTTGGATAAATGACTCTGAATCCTCGGTATCAACTTCGATGTCAAAGACATCAATATCAGCGAAGGTTTTCAATAACAATCCCTTACCTTCCATAACTGGTTTACTAGCCAATGGACCAATATTACCGAGCCCTAGTACTGCGGTCCCGTTTGATATTACGGCAACAAGATTTGCCTTGGAGGTATACTTGTATGCTAATTCAGGTCGTTCAGCAATTTCTAGACAAGGATAAGCTACCCCGGGAGAATATGCCAAGCTAAGTTCATGGGCAGTCGAGTGTGGTTTCGTCGGCACGACCTTAATTTTGCCATGGGGTTGTGCTTCGTGATATTCAAGAGCCTCTTTTTTCAGTTGTCGCTCTCTACGGTCCTCCAAAATAGTCACTTCCGAAACCACGAAACACCATTCGATGTTTGATTGTTTGGGGCGATTACAATAGCGATGTAGTGATTTGTTGGGCTTAATCACACCACCGTTTTGATGATACTTTACTGAACGAGCGAGGGCCGCGTTCAAATAGTGAAAGACGCCCCAACTAGGACATGAACAGTGTGGTAAGTGCTACCAATGCGCTGCGTAGGGGACGCAAAGCCATACTGCTCACTATGCTTATGGTTGTAACCTCCATGAGCCCGATGATGCTAATTGCGCCTGTGTCAGCTCATCTGACCGATAATGAAACTGTGTGGCCGAAACAAGCCAGCAATGACACGGGTTGGGTTCAATTAGATGCCGTTGGCGCAAATCCAGATATCGGCCTATCGGCAAATGCAAATTGGGGCCTTGAGTTCGCACCAGGGGCCTTATTGTCCAATGTAACAATGGAAGTAAGGGTTAACGGGAGTAGTGGATTGACCATCGAAGAACCTGTAATAACAGCAAGCGATGTAGGTATCAATTTGTTTGACTGGCAAGGCCTAGGCATCCTTGGTTCGAGTGATTCATTTACCAGTCCAAATCCTCACTCAGGGAGACTGGCACCGAATAGTGAGTCTGGAGCCTACTGGGCCTTACCCTCCGGGGCAGAAATTAATGAATTGATTATTGAGGCATTAGCTCCTGTTGATCCAGCAGTTACATTCGAGCCAGTCAGCCTAGAAATCGGCGACTATGCAATACATTTTGTTGATGGTCGGATGTATCTTGCCATCGGAAATTCAATCCTCATTATCGATTACAACAACGACCCCAAGATAATCGATATTATTGAATTTAGTAACGCAAATCGTATTGTAGAATTAGCCATCGATACCACTAGTTTGACTCTTCACATACTCACTGATGATGATTATTTCCACGCCATCTCCTTAGTAGATACGTCAATTCAACCAGGACTGCCAGACTCTATCACAAGCTCTGTAGACTCTGCGACCGAGCCTGTGCAATACGAGCAGTTTATTATCGGTAGTGATGGACTAGTCTATGCTGCAAACGCTGAACGAATTTCAGTTTTCGATGGTAATTCATGGTCTGATGCATTAACTAAGTCAACCGATGGAGCTGCCCTTGATATCATTGAAGTAGACGGTATACTCTATTTTTCATTCGAAAACGAAGGTGTGATTCGCTGGGATATGAACAGTAATTCTCAATTGAGCACGTGGACCACTGCAAATAACCTTCACAGCGATACAGTTGCATCATTTTCCCAATCTGGAAACCAACTACTACTTTCGTCTGATGATGCAGGTCTAGCAAGGTATGACTGGAATACTGGATTCTGGCTCTCGACCTGGAACGAAAATAACTGGCTAACTTCAAATTCTATTGCTGACATCGCGATATCCAACAACATTTTGACCATTTTAAACGGCAATTCTGTGCAGACATATAACACACAAAACGGAGTATTTTTACAAACCTACAATCTCCAAGACTTTGGTTTGGTCAATGATGGTGAGAAGTTATTGGTATGGCCTAGCATTGGACCTCGTGCACCTGCTAGTGAATTATTGTTGGTAAGTGACGGAGGAGGCGATCTGGCAATTCTTGATGTTGCGGCAAATCCTCAATACCAAGGAAACATGCTACTAGCCAGCGGCCCAACATCGGCAGACATGGACGATGCGGTTGAGCTCAATGGGGTCCTGTATGTAGCTGCTGATGGAATTATGAATCGATTTGACACGCAGCAATCTAGATGGTTAGCACCTAAACTTATTGGAGATGATATTAACCAGTTGATCACTGACGGCACTTACCTATATCTTGCAGGAGACTCAACAGGCGCCCACAAAATGAACGACAATGGAACTATTCTGCAGTCATGGGGCGTCGCCGATGGCTTAGCATCAGATTCAGTCCAGCGCATAGCAGTTAGTGGAAGCAATCTAATCACCATCAATTCGAACACCGCAATGTCTGTTCTGGATACCGTCACTAATTCAATATCCGTCTATGACTCCTCAAATCAATTGACTTCAAGTGGCTTAACGGATGTTGTTACCTACGGCAACATAGCTTACATTGCAACACTCGATATCGGGCTGGCAAGATTCGATATGGCCAATGAGACTTTTCTTGCACCGTGGGGCTCAACCGGAATAAACAATGCAGAAGATGTCCCGTTAGCTGTTTTTGATGACATACTACACATGGGGCTACCCGGATACGGCGTAGTAAGAAAGGACCTAGTAACCGGCGATATTTTACTGCCACTTACCGATTCAGGCGGTAGCAATTCTAATCTTGACTTCCTGCCCTCAGATGTTATTTATGCTATGATTTCTGATGGCTCGCATCTATATCTCGGCGGGGAAGATGGAGCAGTAAAATGGGATGGCACTCAAGCATTAAACTTCCAAGGTCGAGGTGGAAGTTGGGTTACTAACCCTGACACATTCTTCGACTTTGTTCTTCTTGGCAGTGATATTTATGTTGGAACCGACAGAGGAGTCTGTAAGTATCCAACCAGCACAGTGCAAGTCGATGACTGCATGAATGCAAATGATGGTATGCCAGATTGGGAAACGCAATCTGTCGGAACTGACGGAACCAGAGTATACGGAGGAACCAATGATGGAGTTGGGATTTTAACGACCAATCCGTTTGACGTAGTTGATACTTGGGAAGCTGGTGAAGACACTGACAATGCCCCAATCGAAGTTATCGGAGATGTTGCATACATCGGGTTAAATGGAATCGGGATTGCAAGATATGAGATCTCGACCAACTCTTGGTTACCAACTTGGACTGAATATAGCAACTCTCCTTCCGGCAACGCAATTCTTGACCCTGGTAATCAGGATGTTACCGGGCTAGTTGCTGATATTAACCCAAATCAATTATGGATCGGTGGCGAGGATGGATTTCAGTTAATCGACGTCACAACAGGTGCTGAGGTGTACGATATAGAGAAATCTAGTGACCTATACATCGGCAATGGCGAACCCTATCAGATGGTCATTTACAATGATGTGATGTATTATCACCAAGGCGATGATAGCAACAGTGTTTATCGTATCGATGTGGTAAATTTTCAAGAGTTATCCAATATTGATGCTGGAATCCAACTAGATGACAACAGTGGTCCAGCCTGGGGTATTGGATTAGTTGATGGAATAATCATGGCTAGCGTTGCCTCTAACGACGGTTTCCCGGATTATTATGACGGTCAAGGGGGCATTGCACAA
>DUKK01000084.1 GCA_013329355.1 Candidatus Poseidoniaceae archaeon
CCTCGGGACCATTTAACAGCGGTAATGTATGGGTGTTTTACGGCAACTCTGCTGGAATTGCCGACCAGCCGAGTACGCGAATAGTTGGTGACGCTAACAACCTAATCGGACTTAATTTTATTTCTGCGGGTGATACCAACGGTGATGGATTAAACGATTTACTTATCACTCGGCAAGGTGGAATCGATGTTAGCAGAGTAGAATTAATTCTGGGTAATAGTGAGGTAATAGACGGCTCTAGCATCCTGATTGCCCAAGGTTCGGAAAGTTATGGCGCAGTGATAGCTACTGGCGGCGATACTAATAATGACAATTTAGCAGAGTTCATCTTCTCCCAGCAGATAACTGATGATACCCAGACCGCATTCTCCAGTCTTGAATCCTACAGTAGAAAATTGTTCGAAGTTAGTAATTTAGTTTTAACTGGTGAGTCCGTCGATGGAAAAATCCAGTCATCAACAGATGGTAAACCGAGTATCATTGTCGATGTTGAAAACCACACTGATGGCTCCGGACAAACTAAGTTAGTATCACTGCAGAGTAGTTCTCAGTTAACCTACTGGAGTGTTCAAGACATTACGTCATATACCTCACCATTCATCGGCGGGAGCAATTTTGCCACCACATCATCTGGGTCTCCTTACGTCTTTTACGTGGGTGATGGGTTAAATCTGAAAACCTATAGCGGCTATACCGGAATAGAATCACCAATACCAACCTCGAGTTCAGATGCCAAGTATCTCTCGTCAGCACAAGGAACAAACGGCGAGCAGTTCTTGGCTTACTATTCTTCACTTACCAACCAGCTAATGCTCAGCCAGCTAACAGAATCCGGTTGGAATGAAGAAATAGTTGCCAATGATGCTAATGTATCATCGCCCATCGCTCTTCATATCGATTCTACTGGAAGTCCAGTTATCGTTTATCGTAACTATGTCACGGAGCAACTAAATGTAGCAACTAAAAACCTACAATGGACTTCTGATAGTTTAATCCTTGCCGGTCAATTAACCGCTCCATCATTTGCCAGTCAGATAGCCTATGATGACACTCTTGTGATTGCGACCGTGCTAGACGATGGTAATTTCAATAACCTAAGCGTCATAACTCATAGCGATACTACCACTCAAGCATCGTTTGTTGCGGTAGAATCTGATAGTTCCACCAACCTGTCCCTAGTGTATGACGATAATGGTGGCAAAGTCCTCGCTGCACTGACCTCAAGTGGCAGTTTGATGGTTTACGAGCAAGCCAACGGCACTGATATCTGGAATTCAATATTATTGCCTCAACCAGAGAATCCTGGAACAGTCAATGTTGTTCGTGCTAGTGGCGGTAATGTCCCACTGATTGCAGTCAATAGTGAAGTCAATTCAGTCTTTGCCAGATTTTCCGGTGCTTGGGAAGTGGTAGCCCACACACTAGGTGAAGAGTTAGACGAGTTTGCTCTGGCTAGTCATAACTCTCACATTATCATCATCGGGAATCCTGTCGATACTGATACGCTATCATGGAGTGCCATGCAGTATAGTCAGGGATTGAGTAATGACGAGCAGTGGCATAAATCCACGATAGACGGTTCGTTAGTTGACAATGGTCTTGCCATAACAACAACCGGCAGTAAAATCAACTTGTACATTATGTCCACACTCAGTGGCTCAATGACCAGTATAGAGCTGTATCATGATGCCGACAATGACCACATTTTCGATGCTGTGGACCAACTTGACAACATACCTAATCAGTGGTCAGATAGTGATGGCGATGGCTATGGTGATAACCCCAATGCACCGATGGTTGACGCCTGTCCAGACCAAACAGCCACATCATCAATAATCGTCCTAGGTTGCTTTGATGCAGATAGTGACGGCTATGATGATTTAACCGATGATTGTAATACGGCGTTCGGCCTTTCTTGGCTGGGTCGTGTGGGCTGCTCAGATTTTGATCAAGATGGTTGGGTTGACTGGAATTCGCTTTACCCGTTTGGTGATATATTTAGCGACAATTGGAAACAGGCTTTCGATACAGATGGTGACTCATATGGCGATAACCATGGTCCAGATTGTTGTGATACGTGGTATGATACCAACGCCCCTCCAGGCGATGAATTCCCGTTTGATGCCAAACAGTATACCGATTTTGATGGCGATGGTTATGGGGATAATTCCTCTGATTTCATTGGTGGTGATGCCTGTAAGTTCGATTACGGAACTTCATATCTTGATCGTCTCGGTTGCCAAGACTCTGACGGTGATGGTGCGTCTGACCCAACAAACTTCTGGAACCAATCAATGGGTGCGGACATTTGGCCAAATGACCCAACACAATGGGCAGATTCTGATGGCGACGGTTTCGGTGATAATGGCTCGAAAAATGCCACAAACCCTGATTACTTCCCCGGCAACATTGCAGCAGCAAATGATACTGATGAAGACGGCTACCCAGATGTATTTACCGAATTTTACAATGGGACAAACGCTCAAGGGTTACAAATAGATGGTTGCCCGTTAGTCGCCGGTAATTCTACTAATCCGTTCTACGGTTGCGTAGATTCTGATGGTGACAATTATCGCGACATTTACACTTTTGACGTGAATCCTGCAACGGGGCTGAGAGAGAATCAGACCGGTGACGCCTTCCCGTTTGATCCCGATCAGTGGGCTGATGCTGATGGCGATGGTTTTGGTGATTTCCAGGGCGGCGAACTGGCTGACGTCTGTCCAAATGCTCCAGGTGTTATCAATGGGACACTGGGAATCGGTTGCCCGCTAATTGATGGTAATGATGATGATGGCGATTTTGTCATCAATGATAATGACCTGTGCCCCAATACACAATTCGGTTTGATAGTGGATTTGAATGGTTGTGCTAACAATCAGCTAGATGATGATAATGATGGTATCACCAATAACGCCGATGTCTGTCCCGAGACAACCGATGTTGCAACTGTCGATAATAGCGGCTGTAGCGAGGCACAGCGACAGATTGATACCGATTCTGATGGGATTTACGATTACCTTGACCAATGCGACCTGACACCGGTTAATGAAATTCCGGACCTTGACGGTTGTTCACTTTCGCAGAAAGACTCAGATTCTGATGGTATAACGGACGATGTTGATGTCTGTCCCGAAACTCCGGAGAATTATCCGGTGTTAGCAGATGGTTGCACCGATGAAAGCGCCAAGGAAATTGATTGGGATGAAGATGGCTACACTGAAGATGATGAATTCATGTTTGAACCAACACAATGGGCCGATACTGATGGTGACGGTTATGGCGACAATCCTCAAGGAGCAAATGGTGACCAGTGCCCATTGGTAAGCGGCACTTCAACCCTGGACCGATTAGGCTGCCTAGATTCCGATTTAGACGGGTATTCTGACCCAACTGATGATTTTGCTGCTTCTCCTAGTGGTTTAGCCGATGCTTTTGCCGATGATGTAACTCAGTGGCGTGACAATGACGGTGACGGCTATGGTGACAATGCCTCAGGACTAAACCCTGATTTGTGTCCTGCGACTAATCCACTCTATCGGACCTCAGTTGATTTATCTGGCTGTGCGGCAAATGAACGAGATAGTGATGAAGATGGCATTGTTGACAGCCTCGATAACTGTCCAAATGAAGCACGTGGATTCGATGGTTACTCTGATGGTTGTCCTCTAGAGGAGCAATCTGATAGCTCATCGTCAGGCCTGATTCTTGGCTTGTCAATTACTACTTTCATAGCCGTAGTTGCTGGTGTTGTTGTGCTACTGGTGCTGGTAATAGTCATACTGCGCAATCGAGGATTTGATGATGAAGATTGGTTCGAAGATGATGATGACTTTGGTGATGATTATCAAGAGGATCGCTTATCCTTCCTTGACAGACAGCGAGAAAGTAATCGTCGACCACAGCCAAGTATGCCTGTGAGGCAACCAGCAGACCAAAGTTCAGCCCAATCCAAAGCCGGGCCGACTGGAGGTCCACCACCGAGATCACCGATTCAAGCCACCTCACAACGAAGTATTGCGCCTGCATCCGGGCCACCAAGTTTTGCCGGGGGGCGAACTCCAGCTAAACCAAAAGCGTCCAGTAAGAAGATGGCGCGCAAGGTGAAGAAATCGACTGATAGTGGTGTAAAAGTACGGCGCGCAGTGGTCGAAATTGAAGATGAAATATTCGATAATATTCCTAAATCGGCCATTGACGATGCGATTGCTGATTTGGGAGATGTATCATCACAAGACGAAAGACAATTATTGATGTATCTCCAGGAAAAAGGCTGGAATGCACCTCAGTCTAGAGCGATTATAAACTTGGCAAAAACCCAATCCCGGTGAATGAGTTAGAGATTACTTTTGAAACATGAATAAGCAGGCATAATCAACGGAGGAAAACGAATGGCAGAATCAGACCTTGCAGGGGCTTCCCTACCAGAAGGTATTGACGTAGATGAGACGTCTGCATACTTTGGTATCACTAAATCTTCTGATATTGTCCATCAATTGATGTCAATGGAAAGAGAACAATCAATCACCGCTTTTTTTAGTATGGTTTCTGATATAGTATTGAAGCCCGGCGATTTTGATTTCGAAGAGGCAAGCAAAGTGCTTAATTGCGAAGGGGGAGAAATATACTATCTGGTTGCTGGCCATCTTGGCTTGATGAGTTTTAGCGACCCTCTGATGCATTACTTAGGTCTCCCCGATTCACATGGTGAAGAATCCCCAAATCCGAAGCCAACTCTCACCGACGGTCAATATGCATCACTCAAGCGGTTAGCTGACCCAATGAACATACTCAAGGTATTGGCAATTGCTCAAACCACCGGTGGTGCTGACGAGGTCATGAAGTATTACTTGACAATGACTAAAATATTTCAACAAACAGAAAATAACTCTGCCCTGCTCATCGATATCGCTAGTGAATTTGATGCATCACTTGACGTAATTGGTCATGCCATACCGATAACCAATTTAGCCAGCTCAACGGTTGATATCAACAGTATTCCAGCCTCCGCTGCTGTCGATACAACCACCTCTAAATCAGTGGACTTACCGCCAGCAACCTCAACTTCAAACACAGGTGAAGGCCAGGAAGGTATTCAGCCACAAATCAGTTCTGTCCCGACCAAGTCAGTTCCTCTTCCCAGCAAATCAATTACTCAGCCAATTGTCACAGAGCCGGTGCAAGAACCAATTATACCAATTATTCAGTCGAATATAACCGACCGTAAGGCGGCAAAGGTAACCAATAACGCCTTTGAGGGCGCCTTTGGTATGATGGCACAAACAGAAACCGAACCTGAGCTGGATGTACAACTACCAATTGGTGAAGATTCTATCGATCCCGTTGACTCAGTCGCTGATGTTGAAATGAATAACGAAGGTGAGCAAACTGTTACCTCACTTGGTGAATCACACACAGAGGAAAACTTTGTCAGTGCGGCCGAGATGTTTATCGATGCTGATAGTGATAATGATGGGACGCTATCAGTCGAAGAATTAGCGACGGCAACTGGTCTTAGTTCGGCTGAGACGGAAGAGTTGCACAAATCTGCTGACCGTGATAAGGATGGAAAGATGTCACTATCTGAATTCGTCGCCTCGCCCGCAGCAGACAAGGTTGCTGCCAATCTGCCGCGACCAGTAGCGCCGGTCAGAAAGCCAGTAAGCCGGGTTGAACCTCGTTTAGAAGCACCACAAAATGGCGTGCCGCAGCAGGTAATGCCGCCACAGAATGTCCAACCTCGGCCGATTCCACCGCAAAATATCCAACCACAACCTGTAATTATGCCTCAGCCAGTTAACCCAGTAGCGCAACTAAACCAGCAACCGGTATGGAATCAAACGGTGCAACCAACCATTCGCTCCGGAGTAAATTGTCGCAGTTGCGGGATTGGGATTGACCCATATTGGCGATTCTGTCCAGTGTGCGGGTCACAGAATTTGAACTAGGTCAAATATCAAGCATGAACTGGCCTTCTTGCAACACCTGAGAATCATCTAACCAAACGCTTGGATTAGTCAATACACCGGGAATGTGAATACCCACCGCTGAGGAGCCACCGAGTGCCGAATTATCACCAATCGAGAAGTAACATGTTCCCAGCCTTTTTTCATCCTCAAGCACATTGCCTCCCATCCTTGCTTGATCGTTCATTCCAAAACCAAATTCTGCGACGGTCCAAACATTTTCTCGATCTTTAGTGCGTAGTTTTTTGGCTACCTCGCCAAATTCTTGTCTAATATTGGCGGCGATTTGACCACCTTTGACATCGACCACCATACCTTCCTCAATTTGCAACTCAATCTGCTCGTCAAGTAAGGTTGAATCCCATGAACCATCAATTATCAACACTCCATTCATTGTCCCCTCGCGCGGCATGATGAAAGCTTTCCCAGCAGGTAAGTTAGTTAACATCCTGGGACGATTACAAATTCCATTGTCATCTAATTTCCAATCCCGCCAGTTGACCTCAAAAGTAATGTCCGTACCTTCTTTTGACTTAACATTTACAATTCGCCGACGACGGAAATAAGGCCCAAGATTACTAATCCGCTTCTTAATTTTGTTAAAATCTGCTGCCATACCACCATGGGTGAACATATCGTTAGTGATACCGGGCATGGTTGCAACCCTGGCGCCGTCACGTACTGCCTGACGAACAGCTCTAGTGTGAGTGAGCGAATACTTTGTCGGCGCCAATACCACTTGTTGTTGCCGCATCAAATTTGCCACGGGAGTAGGTGGTTCTTCGCCGTGATGTTTTGCTTTGGGCATGACAATGAGTAGAACCCGCTCTGATTTTTTGCTGGTCGCCTCGTGTAATGCTTGACCAATGTCTCCGGTAGTTGGGTCACAGACAATCAGCACATTCTCACCTCGTCTTATGTCCATACAGGTTTCAACTACCATTTTGGCTGAGGCAGCGAGTAACTCTTCAATCGGCGGCGCGGCGTATTTTGAGGCATTAATTATTTTCGAACTATCCTCACCGCCGATTACTGAATCGACGACATCATTTAGGTCTTCATCTGATTCTTGGCGAATGTCATCAGGGTTATCCTGTTGTTTCTTCGCCATGGTTGAATGCATTACCGTCTAGGTCTTGAATGTGCGTGCGACGTTGCTCAAAATTAGGCTAGTGGTTACCTTATTGAGGGGGTAATAACTGCCGATGGTATGGCGAGTTATGATTTGTTTATTGAACGTGTTAAGGATATTCACAAAATAGGTGCGATACAGGGCCATCTCGGTTGGGACCAAGAAACCATTATGCCGGCAAAAGGTGGTAAAGCTAGATCTGAAATATTATCTTGGCTTGCTAAAGAACAACATAGTCGAATCACCGATGGAAATCTCGCAGCAATGATCGACGAGCTTGAGACTGATGAAACCCTAAATCGAGATCAACGCGCCAATGTTAGAGAAGTCAGACGACGTTACGATAAAGCGATCAAATTACCAAATGAATTTGTTGCTGAGTTTGCTCTGGCTCGATCACAAGCGCTGGTTGCTTGGCAAGAAGCCAGAGCGGATTCAGATTTCACCAAATTCAAACCATACTTAGCAAAATTGATTACGATGACTAATGAAAAAATCGATTACTACGGTGTCGAAACTACACGCTATGATGTGCTGCTCGATGAATATGAGTTCGGTATGAAAGTAAGTGACTATGACCCACTATTTGCTGGCTTGAAGGCTAAGTTAGTGCCACTATTACAGAAAATAATGGCAGCCAAAAGAATCACACCAGATCCTACCTTACCGGCTGAACTAGTCTTTCCAGTAGCAGCACAAACGGAGTTCTGTAAACTAGTTTCTAGTGCCACTGGCTTCGATTTTGAGGCAGGCAGAATGGATGCCTCAACTCATCCATTTTCTGCCGGTTTGTGGCCCGGAGATACTAGATTTACCACAAGATTTGATGAAAAAGACCCGTTTTCTTGCCTCTATGCGGTAATGCATGAAACAGGCCACGCACTATATGAGCAAGGATTAGACGCTAATCACTCATTTACACCAAGAGGGGACGCAGTTTCTTTGGGTGTCCACGAATCACAAAGTAGATTCTGGGAGAATCAGGTAGGCCGCACACCAGCGTTTTGGAAGGTTGCGCTACCATGGTTCAAGGAACACTTCCCAGAGTCTCCTGATTGGACTCCGGAGGAGTTGAACAAAATTGCTAATTGTGTAGAGCCTGGTTTCATCCGTGTTGAGGCAGATGAAATAACCTACAATCTTCATATTATGCTACGCTATGAACTAGAGAAGAAAATCTTCAATGATAATCTTTCAGTGGATGACATACCTAATACTTGGAATGAGATGTTCAAAGAATGGTTTGCTATTGAAGTCCCTGAGGATAGATTAGGCTGTTTGCAAGATATTCATTGGTCAATGGCTGCATTTGGATATTTCCCGACATACACATTAGGAAACCTATACGCCGCTCAGCTTCTTGATGCCATGGGTGAAGAATTAGGCGATGTAGATGCCATTGTTGAAAGTGGAAATTGGCAACCGATGTTGGATTGGTTGCGCGGTAAGATTCACCAAGAAGGTAGTAAGTTTACCCCTAGCGAGCTAATTCAGAATGCAACCGGCAAGCCACCGACACCTCAACCATTCATCAATTATGTCGAAAAGAAGTATGGTGAATTATACAACCTGTAGGCTATTCCTCTGAGTCCTTACCAGTCGTCAGTGCCATGAGTTTATCCAGTCTTGCCGTTATATCAGCTATTGCGTCCTTCAAATCATTGGTTCGATCATCTTCATGCTCCGAGCCGAACGATATTCCAAGTAACGTAATCATTCCACCCGCTAACATGGTTAGCGCTGGCCAGTATACATCAGAAGCGGTCATGTTACCATCGGCTTCAATGCCGCCCCAAAATGCGCCCAAAATAAATACGACAAAGCCAATTATTATCTGTTGATAGCCACTGCCAAATGTGTCCTCTAAACTACTCATAAACTCACCTTGAACCAAATTTCTGTAGAACAGTATTTATCTTTATTTCTAAAATTGCGGTTTTTACAGCGATTAAGCCTATTTCCATGGTTCCATCAGCAGAGGTTTTCCAACTTCACCGGGCTCGACTAGAATTCGCCCCTTTTGCCCAGTTCCTTCAGACCGTTCGAATACTGGTACACCCTCCACCACAGTTAATACTGGCCACCCGGTTAACTCTCTGCCCCTAAATGGGTTCCAACGAACCCTTGCCCAGCAGTTTTCGTCCTCCACTACCGCAGTGTGATTCATGTCGACCAAGACGACATCACCGTCATACCCGACTGCTAACTGGCCTTTACCAATCATTTGATAGCAATCTGCGACATTGGTAGACATCCAGCGTACGACATCCTCTAGTGAGCATCTTCCTTGATTGACATAATTCAACATGACGGGTAATGAGGTCTCAACTCCTGGCATACCGCTCGGTGCTTCAGGGAATCCCTTGGATTTTGCTTCGAGCGTATGGGGTGCATGATCAGTCGCAATACATTGAATGGTGCCGTCAAACAAGCGCCGCCACAATGTTTCACGATCCTTAGCATATCGAATTGGCGGATTCATTTGCAGTCTTACACCTTGTTCATCAACATCAGTTTCATCAAATGTCAGGTGTTGTGGAAGGACCTCGGTAGTGATTATTGGGTGTCCATCGGCCATCGATGGGAGCTTACAATGGTCGGTTAGATAATCTGCTTCGATAGCAGAGGTTAGATGTAGAATGTGCAATCTATGACCTGTTTTATGGGCCAGTTCAACTGATAGTTTTGTGGCTAGCAGAGCCGTAATATCATCTCGATAATATGCATGAGCAGCAACATCTGTTCGACCCTCAATTAATTTTTTCCGCTCGGCCTTGCGATCTTCATCCTCCGCATGCACCGCAATTAACCCAGCAGTTTCGGTAAAAATCCGCTCAAGCGCAGATTTGTCTGAAACCAGTAAACTACCTGTAGAGACTCCCATGAAAATTTTGATTCCACAGATACCGGGAATAGCAATAGGGTTTTCTTTTGTTCCGACTGCTTCTTGCAGGTCGGAGACATTGTCCTCAGTTGCTCCAATGAAAAATCCGTAATTAGTTATGCATTTTGCGGCTGCCGTCGCTAATTTGCCCTGCATTCCCTCAAGCGTGGTAATCGACGGAATATTATTCGGCATATCGAGGAAAGCAGTTACTCCGCCACTAGCCGCAGCAATTGACCCACTACCTAAGTCCTCCTTATCGGGCTGGCCTGGGTCGCGGAAGTGAACCTGAGGGTCGATGCAGCCAGGCAACAGGTGTAGACCAGTTCCATCAACAAACATCTCGTCATCGTGATTATCTAATGAGCCAACCTCACCAATTTCGGTAATTATCCCATTAGTGATTCTCAAGTCGCCGGATTTCGTTGCGTCGGTTAGCACCATCGTGGCTCCGCTAATTAGTAAATTGCCGCTATTCGCCATAGTAATCGATTCCTTGCAAAGCGAGTCAATGAATGAACTTTGAGGTCATTTATCGCCGACGGGCAGACTTGGGTCTGAACGCCATGCATACGGAATCTACCATGTCAATATACGGCCCACCAAGCAGATCAACACAGTATGGCACTGCTTGCCAAATTTCGTCGATTATCTCCCGAATGGCTTTTGGACGCCCTGGTAAATTGAAGATTAGACATTCTCCCCTCGTCCCACCCAACTGCCGAGAAAGGATTGCAGTTGGTACATAGCGTAAGGATATCGCTCGCATCTGTTCACCAAATCCCTCGAGGATTCGCTCACAAACGGTCATCGTTGCCTCCGGCGTTACATCACGTACTGCGGGACCAGTTCCACCGGTTGTGACAATAATCGAACAACCAACATCATCACACAAGCGAATTAGTTCTGACTGAATCAACAAAGTCTCATCAGGGACACAGACGTACTGCACTTCAACAGGACTGGCAATAGCCTGTTCAAAGAATTCAAGAATTGCTGGGCCACCTTCATCATCATAATCTCCACGACTAGCTCGGTCGCTTACAGTAACGATGCCGATTTTGACAAAGTCGCCACAGGTTTCTGCATTGCCGCTAAGTTGGGACACAGCATCCAAACCATTCACCAACTCATGCCTCGCCATACTTTGCATCAACGTCAGCATGGAAATTGTCTAACAGCGTATCCTCAAACAATTCTGTTTGCCTGCGCACCTTGGTTGAGCGAACGTGGAGGAATGCAGCCCCAACGAATACAATAATCATAAGCGGAATAACCGCTTCAAGCTTGTATTGATGCATAAATTTGACAATTCCTTCGGCAGTGTAGGCCCAGGTGACTGAGGCGGCCGCCCCGCCAATAAATGTCGCCGCCAATACTCGGGTAAATTGCATTCTAGAGAGAAGTCCCAGCATTGCACCAACCAATACACCAGACGCCATGAAGGGAATCCAGACGAAGACAATTAGCCCCCAGAATCCCCATTTGTTGATCATCTCTCGCTTTTCATTGGCCATGTATTCGACTGTTGAAAGAGTATTTCCGATGAAGTTTGTTTGTAGCATACGTCCGCCCAAACCATCTTGTTTGGCGACTGCGACAATTCGGTCGTCACCCTTACTATTGCTTTCTACTCGGCCAGCTCCAGAGCGGTCAGCAAGTGTGGAAACCTGATTCCTTGCTTTGACAATTAGTTCTTGGCTGCCCAGCAGGTCTTCGTTGCGGTCTGAAATATAACGGTATAATTCTATTTCCACCTCATCCGTAGTCTTCTTGAATCTGAAGAATGCGAACCTCTGGGTCGGTTTGTAAATAACTGAGACAAAGATTACTCGATCATCACTGGTTACCACTGCGCCTTCCATTTTCACATCACTCCGGCGGGCAAAGAACAAATCCAAACTGTCTCTAACTTCGTCTTCGACTCTCGAAAGGGTGTGCAGTTCAGAGAAGAAACTGGCATAATCCTGCTCTTCTTCGACTTCAGCATTTTCTGCCCCCGCCCCAACACCGACGCCGCTTTCGAAATCAATTGCTTGGTTGACGCCAATGGTTTTGACAGTTAATTGAACAGGCTTGAATACGCGAAAGATTGCGAACTCCTCTAGTATTTCTCGAAGAATCTCTGCTCTGATATCTTTGCTGTCTGACAAGGTACCGTCAGTGTTTTTGTATGGGACCATAATATCGATTGATAATTCACGAGACTCTAATTTGTATAACTCCCAATCAACATCGATATGCAAGCGTTTTGACGTCTTTCCGATAATATCCTCAACCACCCTTGCAATGTGGTTTCTAGATAATATGTCGTCGGTATCTTGGTGGTATATCTTGTACATCACTGGATAGATGATTAGCAGGGTAACTGCCGACAAGGACAAAGAGATGAAAGCCATCCACCAAGCTGGTATTCCAGCAGTACCGCCAGTAAGCATGGCTGTTTCACGGCCACCGCCTAATTCAGCAGCCATCAAAATATAGCCCCAATCGCCAAGGTCTTTGGTCGTCCAGCAAGTTCTCGGCCCTGGTTCAGTAATTCTTACTTCGCGATGTGAATCTGAGTCTATGCCGGGCAAGAATGAAAAGAACCCTCCACTGCTAATTTCGAGTTCAAAATCAATTTCCTTTGATAGCTCTTGCCAACCCTCAACTATTGAAGCATTGGGTAAATCATCGCTTTGGTTGTATACATTAACAGTGAATTTAATCCGGAAGTCCCCAACGCTCATATCATCGTACGGGGCTTGCATCGAACTCTTACTACCAGAGACTTGGGCGATGGTCTCGTCTGATGTCACGACAATTCCTTCACTTGATTCAAAAACCGTATAATTCATCAAAGCATAGCCAGCGGGCAAATTTCTGCCAGATAGGTCAAAGTACTCGGCATCATTTTCCGGGAAAATCAAAATCCACGGGTCATCTTCAATATTTACGCACTCTTCCCCAGTATCTAGGAAAGTTTCGGAGGCTTTGTGGTCAAGAGTTGTTGACGAGCCAAAGATGCCACTGGACATGCCAACCAACAGTGCAGCAAAGAAAATACCGTAACCAATACCGGCAAACAGCACGTAGTCCTCTTTGTTGGTTAGGAACCGACGTTTGTTGGTTCTAGTCTTTCGGCGGCGGATTTCTTCGAGTTCTTTGGCTATTTTGTCTCTAGCCTTATCCTCGATATCCACCTCCTCGATGGGTTCCTCAACCTGCTCGATTTCCTCGCCCATGACACGCATGAGTGAACCTACCAAATTAATGCATTGTTTACATAAATTCACAAGTTGTGTGTACCACTAATTATTGGTTTGTAAGCACATGTTTGGTGGGTAGGGCCGGACTTGAACCGGCGACCTCAGCATCTTCAGTGCTGCGCTCTCCCAACTAAGCTACCTACCCGCGAGTTGATGGGATATGATTAATCATTTCAACTCTTCCAATGAAATAAGTTCAGTTGATTCCATCAAGAATTGCTGCTTGGACCTCAAATAGGGCGTTTAATCCAACATCTGCTTGGGCTATTAAAGCAAACAATTCTTCACCAGAGAAGGTTGATTCTTCTCCAGTTCCTTGCAGTTCAACATACATCCCGTCGCTGGTTTTGACGATATTCATGTCGACATCGGCATTAGAATCGAGAATATAGTCGAGATCTAAATATACCTCACCATCTATAAGACCCACCGAAATTGCGGCGAGGTCGTTGGGTAATACTCGGTTCTCGTGAGCCTGTTGTTCCGCCGCACTTAGTTCAGGGGCTTGCCAACCAGATTTTCGAGCCTCGTCAGTCGGCCTGAGTTCCCTCGGCAAACACTGGCCATTAGCGATCAGCCTTCTGATGGCTAACCTAAGTGCTAAATTTGCGGCAGTAATAGACGCACAGCGGGTACCTCCATCAGCATTGAGGATGTCACAATCAACATTTAGGGCGATTGGGCCAAGTTCCTCTAAGTCAATTGCTGCCCGTAACGAACGGGCAATTAGACGCTCAATTTCTTGGGTCCTACCCTTAGCGCCTCTACGTTCCCTACGGAAGCGTGAATCTGTTGAACCGGGCAATAACGAGTATTCAGCGTGAACCCAGCCTTTGGTGGAATCTCGCGGGAACCACCCAGGTAGTCTCGCTTCTTTGGTACAACAAGCCAATATGACCGTATCTCCCTGCCGATAAAGTATTGATGCAAGTGCATTCGAAGTGAAGTCAATTTCCACCTCAACATGTCTCATCTGGTCAGGATTTCGGTCGGTATCAAACTCAGTCTTGAACTTCGCCATATAACTCCCAAGACTCCTCGCACATCAAATCTTCTCAAAGATTGCATGGCTGTTGTGATGAGCACATTCAAGTCATGCATCAGATTGGGCTGTCTATGACCCAGCCTAGAGTGGTTATATGTGGTGTTGCGAGAACTCCCATCGGTAGTTTTCTGGGCTCACTATCTTCCATGAGTGCAATCGATTTGGGTATTCTAACTGTCAAAGAACTGTGCGCAAGAGTAGGGGTTGATCCGCTCAGCGGCATAGTTGATGAACTTTTATTCGGTCAGGTTTTACAAGCAGGATGCGGGCAAAATCCTGCTAGGCAGGTGGCGCTTGGAGCGGGTTTGCCAGTAAGCACTTCTGCAGCAACGGTCAACAAAGTGTGTGGCAGTTCACTTGAGGCAGCCATGATGGCGGCCAATAGCATAGTTGCCGGTAAAGCGGATGTAATCATCGCTGGTGGCATGGAAAGCATGTCAAATGCGCCGCAGTTACTCAAGGGACATCGGATGGGTAAAAAAATGGGTGATTCACAACTCATCGATTCGATGATACACGATGGATTATGGGATGTTTACAATGATATACACATGGGTAATACCGGCGAGACAATTGCTGAGGAGTCGTCGATCAGTCGTAGCCAATCGGATGAATATGCAGTTAGAAGTCATCAAAGAGCCTCAGCAGCGTGGGATAATGGCTGGTTTGATTGGGAATGCTTTACTGTTAACGTGCCACAACGCAGAGGCAACGATGTATTATTCGACAGAGATGAGGGAATTAAGTCAAATTCAAGCATTGAGGTATTGTCAAATTTACGACCGGTGTTCAATAAAGCTGGGCAGGTAACCGCTGGAAACGCCAGCACCCTCAATGATGGTGCCAGTGCAGTTTTGCTGACCAGCGAGTCAATTGCCAAGGAACATGGTTGGGAGATAATCGCTTATGTTGAGGATTACTGCACTAGTGGAGTTGAGCCTCACAGAGTAATGAGCGCTCCTATACCAGCGGTCAAGACCTTGCTCAACAGAAACTCCCTAAACATACTTGATGTTGATGTCTACGAACATAATGAGGCGTTCGCGTCAGCCTCATGCGCAGTCGCCAAGGAATTAGGTATACCACACGATCGTTTCAACCTCCATGGTGGAGCAATTTCGCTGGGCCATCCTTTAGGTAGCAGCGGAACAAGATGTCTAATCTCGATGATTGGTGTCATGCGTCGAACCAACGCCAGCTCAGGCATAGTTACCCTATGCTTAGGCGGCGGCAATGCCGTAGCAATGCTGGTCAAAACGCCTTGATGGCGAACCTTACGTACCTTGAAGGTAGCCAGTTTGTGGTGATTATCTACTGCGGGTATCAAATAGGGCTGCAAAGCGGAGAGCACTATTACCATGGTGTCATTTTCTGATCTCGGAGTTTCCAGAGACTTGGTCAAGGTCCTAGCAAGTCAGGGCATAAATCAACCGTTTGAAGTTCAGACAGAATCCATTCCCGACGGGATGTTAGGTAATGATTTATGTTGCCGTGCGCCAACAGGGTCAGGAAAGACATTAGCGTTTGGTCTGCCGCTAATCGAACGCACTAGACCGGCAGAGCCGGGTTTTCCGACCTCGCTAATATTGACACCAACTAGAGAATTAGCTGAACAAATATTTCAGGTATTAGACCCACTATCAAGAGAACTTGGTTTGTTTACCTACGCAGTTTATGGTGGCGTGTCTTACACTAAGCAATTTAGGGCGTTAGAACGGGGCGTCGATATACTCGTCGCTTGCCCTGGTAGATTAATCGATTTACTTGAGCGCGGGTCAATATCGCTTGAGGATACTGATATTGTAGTACTTGATGAAGCAGACAGGATGGCAGATATGGGGTTCATGCAACCAGTTTGTCAAATAATCGACGAGTGTCGAATCGAGCGTCAAACAATTTTATTCAGTGCAACCTTGGATGACGAAGTGGCAGACTTGGTTCGTGACTATCAAACTAATCCGGTTACCATCGAAGTCGGTCCCAAAGAGGTCTCAATGGAGAGCATGACGCATTATTTTTGGTTA
>DUKK01000212.1 GCA_013329355.1 Candidatus Poseidoniaceae archaeon
GCAGCAATAATCACCGAATCCTCTGCGCCAAGGTTAGCAACCTCAGATTTCTCAACAGATGCCCCAACTATAACCACTTTTTCGGCCGATTGTAATCGCTTCTTTAGTAGATTCATCGAATTAACTCTGTTCTCTGGGGACCATGTGGATACTCCATATGGGTGGGTAGAACTCATCAGTTGACTCATTTCATTGGCGCTTGTCATATCAGCCTCATAACTCCACCCAAAATAGTCTCTCACCGTTGATTGAATAGCTAACAAATCACTCAGCAGGTTATCGGTCACGGTTTAGCCCACACCAATCAGCCAAATGAATCAATATCATCGCGAAATTGATATGGGCCATAGAATGTGATGACCTCATGCCGACTCCAAAAGTCACGCCTCCCATCGAAAATGAGGTGACCTTGGCAAGGTATCCGTTTCTACCACAAGCGACGAAATGGATTCAAGGGTTGGCAGTCGAACATGACATAGATCTTGACGAACTCCTTGACGGTGAGTGGATGGAAAAAGCGCGGTCACGCGCTAGAATTCGCTTGATAGATTCAATAGAATCAAAAGACGGTGTTGCGCTGGTAGGCGGCGATATTTTTACAGAAGAAGGCAGGATTATCGAGGCATTCTCATTCTATTATGCTAGGTTAGTTGTATTTGCCTCGGAGGATGAGCGATTAATCTCCCGCTGGGCCCAGGCAGAGGCTACCCGCGCAGAACAAATTCTGACAAAGGATAATGAGAACCTTGAGGCAATTGCTAAGACCTTCATTTCCAAGATTGAGAAAGATGTTGATATCTCACAACGAGCACGTAGTGTAGGTGCAACCACAGCACGACAAATCCGACAAAATCAAGATGGCAATTTATGGCGCATTGGCATGACAGATTTTATTGAAATCTGCCCAAAGATTACCGGTTCTCGATGGCGGTTGGCTAACACTCAAATCAGCAATGGAAAAATAACACTGTTTAATGAACAGCAATACTCATCTTCAGCCAAAGTCGCTCGTTTGCTCAGGGAGCGAATTAAACATCACATTGAACAAGAAGCATTACAGAAAATGCAGAACATTGACATGGAGTTAGCTTTGAGGTTGGCTGAACCGGTAGGGATGGTTCGAAACCTTATGGCGAGTAAGGCGAGTGAAGCGATAACTCTAGTTGGGGCCGAGGAATCAGATTGGCCGCCATGTATGCGGAAAATAATAGCAGATCTAGCCAATGGAGTTAACGTAAACCACTTCGGAAGGTTATTTTTAGCATCAATTTCAGCAACCTTAGCCCTACCTGAAGAGTCGTGCATCGGGTTTTTCAGAGGCGCACCAGATTTTAGTGAATCCACAACGACATACCAAGTAAACCACGTTTACAATGGCGCCTACACGCCAGCCTCTTGTGGTAAACTGAAGGTCAACCACAATTGCCCAGTATTGCCCGGCGACGACCGGCTGTGCGATATCTCTTGGATGGACCATCCACTAAAGTATATCCGCGCCACTCAGCGTTGGAAGGCTAGAAACCAACAGGCAGAAGCAGAAATTCGCCAGGACGATGTACCGCTACAAACAGAAGAGCCTAGCGAGAATGAAGCTATTGAAACGTCAGCCAAATCCGCCGGAAGTTGAATTAATCGCGCGAAGGATTTGAATTGTAGAACCTATTAGGTTGTACAACTAACAGTGATCAACATGACAAGAACGCTCGTTTTGACCGTAGATAGAGATAATGATCTTGGTATCAAAACTGCAATCAGAGGACCGGTAGTAGGGCGGCGTCAGGTGCTGACTGCAGCCCTGAAACTGGGCATCGCAGATCCAGAAGAGAGTGACACTAATGCAATACTTGGCGCACTGTCGCAACATGATAACTTATCAGAGTCTTTGAGTGATGATGATGAGGTTGAGATAGCAATTTTGACTGGTGATGAAAAAGTCGGAATACGATCCGACCGGGCAATATCAGCGCAACTCGAAGAAATAGTCACAACCTTTCAACCTGACAAGGCAATATTAGTCACCGATGGTGCTGAGGACGAATCAGTCTTGCCAATCATTCAATCACAAGTGAGGATAGACCACGTTGAGAAAATTATTGTTAAGCAGTCTAAAGGAATTGAGGGAACTTACTATTACATCGTTAAGGCATTGGAAGATCCAAAATGGCGGGCTAAAATAATGATTCCATTCGGATTAGTTTTAGCCATCCTTGGACTTGGTATCATGTTGCCTGCTGAGATTGGCGGAGTGGTTATAGGTGCGCTGCCTCTGGTCAGTGGATTATACATTTTTAGCAAAGGCGCAGGCATTGAAACCACGGTAAACCGGGTAATCCAAGAGATGCGCGATAACGCCGATGCCGCAATGTTCTCGTCATTGCTATGGACTGCAACAGTTTTCAGTGCAATATTTGCCGTCGCTGAAGGTTATCAAGAATATACAAACCTGGTGGCAAATAGTAGCGCCTCCGTACTGTGGCTAGAGGTGACACATGCTGCATTGGCCTGGATTGTCATTGCGTTTTTGACCTCAACTGCTGGCTTCATGTTTTTGAGGTTAAGAAGAGGTTCATTCTCAGGTCGTTTGATTGTTTTGAGTATCTTCGGTATGGTTGTATACTCCTTTGTTGACTCAGCGCTGCAAATTTCTACCAATGTGTTGAACGGGCAATCTTATGAGTTCAGCGTCGACCAGATTCTGGCTGATTTATTTTATCCAATAATATGGGTCGTTGTGTTGTGGATGGCTACGACAATAAAGAATTCGTTGCAAGCAAAACAAGCGCAATCAGAGCGCTATTGGGGCATCTAATCACAAGACAAATCTTGGTAGATGTTTGGCCATCGTGTGATGCCCAACAACCCCGACTAAGACGCCGTCATTGCTCACTACAGCTAACTGGCTAAGGTCGTGAGTCAACATTAGTGCGCCGGCTTTCAGTAACGGAGTATTCGTTTTGACCGTTAGCGGGGGTAGATTGATGAGTTGTTTAGCCGGTATACTCAGCATCCATGCAATAGAACGCTCGACATTTTTCTTTGCGACAATTTTCAACATATCAATTGCGTGAATTCTACCCATTGGAACCCCTTCCCGGTTTACGACAAATACATGATCCCAATCGTTTTCTGTCAAGTCATCTAACACATCTGCCATAGTATCGTTAGCGAATACCCAATTTGCCTCAACCATCGTTTCTCGACAGGTGATGTTACGGACGATGTTTGACCGTTCTTGTGGCGATAATTTGTCAGCGTTGCTACGCCCCGATTTTTTCATCTTAGACCTACCCATCCTAGGTTCCTCAGTCCATCGCCAAGGCCTGCTATTTTTGAACTCTTCTAATGCCTTCAGCATATTTTAGTCGTATTTTTACAGTATTAGGGGATTAATCAGCCAACCTAAACTATCTAAAATAAGCTGATAGTCCGTAGTCTATGACGATAATCTCACCTGACGAATATGAACTGTTGATGAGATTGTCTGGACAAGAACAAAATTTGCAAGCAGCTAGCATCGGTAAAAAGCATGGATTAACCGGGAAGCAAATTTTATCCATGCTACCGGGATATATGGCACCCGGCAATTCTAACAATACATCGATTAATCGTAATCTTGCAACAGCAAATAGGCCTCGTTTCGAATACGATCCTAGTCCGGATGCATCCCAACGCCGTCAGGAGATTAGCCAGGCTATTACTTGTCCTAGTTGTGCTGCTGAACTAGGCATACCGTCAATCAGGCCAATTAGGGTGACCTGTCCTCAGTGCAGTCAAGAGCATACGTTTTACGAATAAACATAGTGCCAATGAAATTATCAAGTTGGTTGTTAATATGGACAAAATGAGACCTTCAATGTGGCAATATACGCCAAATAACTCCCCTTTGCCGCTTCCAAAACAACCCTTCATTTGTGGCGATTCAAATCTATACCCACTAGAATTTTCACCCGATTCAACCGCTGCCCTCACGTTCAATGAGCTGAATAAATCCCTTGCTTTAGCCGAGGTTGACGGCGAGGGGCTCGATGAATTTTTAATCGCCCGTGCAGCACCGACATTGGCTGATAGGTTGCCTATACTTCTACTCGGAGAATTAGCCAATCCGTTCCAACTTTCACGTCTCAAGTTGGGACTAATTCCGGTCATAAACGTTCGCTTACAGAACCTGTGTAGAACCTACGCAGACAGTTTAGACTCGCGTATGATTAGGCCCGGTATACATCACATCACACTTGCCAGGTCTGAGGGCTGGTGGGAGTTAACCCATCTTGCCTTTGCGACACTCCCGCAAATAAAGAAGATGATTGAGTGGCTAAATAACCGTCAGCACGGGGACTGGCGGCCTGTTAAACCAAATGAAGGGACCCTACTAATAGAGAATAATAGTCTATTACCACCACCTCCATTTGAATCATTAAATTGGGATGGTAATAATGAGACCTGCAGTGCCGAAGAACCTCCACCAAGCGGACCACAACTTGACATCACCAAAGTGATTGTACCAATCCACACAAAGCATGGTTGTTATGACAATCGCGGACGATTAATCCGTTGTGTTCATGTTGGTCAGAGAGAGTTTCATGCTAATTATTTTAGACGCGGGTCTTCAAAACGTTGGCAAGATATTTTGCGGATTGTCTAGGGCGCCCACGGACTGCCCAGTTAACCGATTATATACTCGGCGAACGTATGTTATATTGGTATAAATGCGGGGAAAGGGTTCACAAAAAGAAGCGAGGCTGGAACGTCTCAAGGAGGAAATCGTGGAATATATTGCAATCGTTCCAGATTGCTCTGCAGCCGATATAGTTCATTATTTATCAAACGAAAGACGTATGCGCAACCACGGTCTGACAACGAGAAAGGTCGGGTTATTCATCCCGCGCTATCTGTCAGATCTTGTTGGATTCAGACTTGATAATACCACCGGTAAAAGACTCTACAGACTGGCTGCTTGAACGGCAGATTCATCTTTAGTACCCGTTTCGGGTAAGTATGGAATGGCCACCACAAGCATATGCAGATTCGCTATTTCCAAGCTTGGACAAGGATAATTTATTGACACTTCCAACTTTGCCGGTCCACCAACCGGTATGGGATTTACTATCAGAAAAATCCGACAAATCACTCAAATTGCAAATGGTTGCTTTACAATCCTCAAACCTCGACCTAGTTGATTTAACAACGTTACCAAAGCAAATTACCTTTGATGAGTCGAATGGCCATGTCATGATTGAGGCAGGAGCAGTTATTGAACCAACAAGCCACTTTATTGGCCCCTGCTTTGTTGGCAAGGGCGCGATAATCAGGCACGGCGCATATGTCCGAGAGAACTCCTGGATTTGCTCAACTGCGGTTGTTGGACATTGTTCTGAAATAAAGCATTCAGTTCTCTTGCCTGGAGCTAAAGCACCTCACTTCAATTACGTCGGGGATTCGATTCTAGGTGGAGGAGTGAACCTTGGCGCAGGAGTAAAACTGAGTAATCTAAGGAATGACGGCGGCGAAGTATACTTGAGAATTGGCGACTCAAAGTATGCTAGTGGATTAAGAAAATTTGGTGCAATACTTGGAGAAGGTTGCCAACTTGGTTGTAATGCAGTTACTAATCCTGGGACTGTGTTGGGCAACGGTAGTATTGTCTTGCCTAATGTTACTATTACTGGCATACACGACGCCTCATCCGTTCACAGGTGATTGAATGGCCACTAATTTGTTTGGCACGGACGGAATTAGGGGACGGGTAAACGCTAACATCCAAAATGAGAAGATTGCACTGGAGGTGTTGAGGGAGAACCGGGAGATCTCTCCTCCAATATTCCGCCTGATTGGCGAGGCACTAGGTCGCAGTGCAGAGGTAGAATCAGGACAACAACTGCGAGCCGTAGTTGGTTGGGATGACCGTCCATCGAACACTCTGCTAGCAGAATACCTGACGGTTGGATTGAATCTTGCTGGATTCGAGGTAACCCATATTGGCATTTGCGCAACCCCCAGTCTGCATTATGCGACGCTAATGTTCGAAGCGGATTTTGGTTGCATGATTACAGCAAGTCATAATCCGGTGGAGGATTCTGGGCTGAAGATATTTACAAAATATGGCTACAAAACATTACCAGACTTTGAGGTAGAATTGTCGCGTAATGCAATTTCGTTGTCTAGAGAAGACCGAGATGTAGATCACATAGAACGTGAAAGATTAGCAATACCAGCATTTCAGCATCATTCATCGGACTGGACCATAACAAATCATTCAGCCTGGTTAAGCAAACGATATTCCGGTCTAGCACAGATGCTTGGTAAGCAATTGTCTGGTGCTAGCAACCTAACTACACCTCTGCTGGTTGACTCGTCGCGAGGCAGTAACAAACATTGGTTAGTGAAATGGTTAATCGATCGCGGTATTGCGGCTTTGGAGGTGAGTGACTCAGCACCTTGTTTGAACAAAAACTGTGGCGCCGGTGACTTTTTGCCAACCCAAGAATGGACTTTTGCAGAAGCAAGAAAGTCATCACACCGCTTAATCAACCAATTATCGAGTTGTCCACCTGGAACCTTGGTTGGTGCGGCACTTGATGGCGATGGCGACCGATGCCTACTAATTGAGTCTACTACTACAGGGTTTAGGGTTATAGACGGAGATAGAATTGCTGATGCTTTCATCAATTGTTTTTCACAAGCGGGTTACGATTGGCACCTTGCGGCAAGTATTGAATCAGATTTGTCTCTCACAACTAACCTAGACCGCTTTTCTCAGCCGGTAAAAACCAGTGAGACAGCAGTTGGCGACCGATGGCTATCAGTAAGTCTGTCCAATGGTATGATGAATGAATATTTGGTCGGAGAAACACTACCGCAGTTGATTGGAGTAGAGGATTCCGGTCATCTTGTATTACCATCGCCTCATCCAAAATTAGACCAAAGCTGGTCGCTTGTGGGAGATGGTGCAATGAGTTTAGTAGTCTATTTGTTGTCGATGACAAACCTGAATGAAGCGACCCTAATGAAGGGCGGGTGGAAATGTCGTCAATCAGTATCTGAGGTTGATAGGAGCAAGTGGGATGGTAAAAATCAACTTTCGAATACTGTAGAATCAACTTTCCGTGAATATTTGGGTAATACCTATGACATTGATAATTGGGCTAGAACCGTTGTGGACGGCGAAGCAAATCTCATGCTCATAACCTGCACACTATCCGGTGCCAAACTTTCACTTGGCGTCAGGAATAGTGGTACTCAGGCCAAAATCTCTGTCTCAGCTCGGCTGGAACATGGTGGCGATCCATCTGGCATACAAGGCAGTATAGATGCTGTCTGTAGTATTCTGGCAGTTCAAATGGTTAGCCGTTGATTATCCTTTTTTCATAGGTTTGATTGAGATAGGTTACGATACCCAGCAATACAGACGATGCGATAAGAATAGCCAGCATTGCTTCTATACCTGTGCCGATGCTGAGCATTATCATTGCAACAACCCAAGCAAGAATCATATCCAATGCCCCGAAAACACGCCACGATTTCCGCATGACTAGGATGCCACTGACCCAAGAGGTTGCGGAGCAAACGATAAGCAATACCGCAACAACTGCAAGGTTTTCCCAGCCAAACCCAGCGGGTAACAGAAGTATGTGGACGGCCCATAATCCGGAAGCTAACCACACACCGGAGTCACTAGCCACCGACCAAATTACAAAACCTATGGACACAATCCCAGCGGTTGTGGCGAATATGTGAAGCCCGAGAGAGGATAATCCAATTGGTTCCATACACCAATACATCACCCCTGAAAGCGCCACTGGCAACATTAACCACGAGGTCAAAACCACAGCAGGCTGTGTCCAATTCCAACCTCGACGGAAAACTAAGACGATGGCGAGTAGGCCGGCAAAACCGATTGAGGTGACCCCAGCTAATACAACCCATGCAGCTCGTCCAATCGCCCCCCGATGATCCTCTAGGCCTCTGACCAGTCGTTGTTTCTCAACCCAATCATAAGCAATAACCGAACTTAACAGGACAATTTCAACGAAAATTAGCGGTAAGGTCCAATCTATAATGCTCCCACTAAACGGGTCTACTCGATACATTACCGGAACTTCACCGCCGATGATTAATGCGATAACACGGTCGATCACCAGTAAGTAGACAACGCCCTCAACGGCGTTGGGGATACGCAATCCAAGGTCATTTCTCCCAACTAATCCAACACTAGCAAGAATACACAAACCGCCAGTTAACACTGCTAAGTGCTTTGCATCATCGAGCCCTACCACTGAATCAGAGACTCTTCCTGCGAGGTGAACTAATACTAAACCGAGCATTGAAATTGCTATTGGTAGTTCTATTCCTGCAACATCTGGTAACCTCAACCCGATATCATTTGCTCTGATTCTTGCTAAGGCGATAAACAGAATAGAAATCACTACACAAAACGCTAGAATGAGATAAGATAACGAGGTCGTAAAGGACAGGTATATCGATGCTAAAATAGTTGTAGTGAGAAATGCTATTACAATAACTGGGCGGTGGTGAATATCGCCTAATTCCAAATCATATTCTCCACCAGTGCCCGTTCGCTTGGCTCGTTTACGCTGTTTCTCTACTAAATCAAGCATTTCGATATCGATCATTTTGAGTCTGCTCTTGTTATTTTGTTGATTGCCAATTGTAGCTGCAACGCTCTTCCCCGTAACCTGAGCGTCAACGAACTTCTGCAACCTTGCTTGTTTTTCCTCAATTCTCAAGAGGCGGTCTTCTTTTCTCGCAACCGAACGCATCTCACTACGGAATTCGCCCTGTATTGCTAGATATGCACCTGAACCAATGAACATCAGCAGGGTGGCTAATAGTACTAGCGCTGAGTCCTTTATTTGCGCAGTAATTGCCATAACGCTCAACAATCCTACTGCAGCTATTGCTGGTGGCAGTAATTTTTCAACCATGGCGGCTCTTCGGAGGTATAACGTCAGTGCAACGAGCGTAATCACGGTCAAACAGTATAGATTAACCGTTTCATCTGGCAGGAACGAACCACCGTCTAGCTGCATTAGGTTTAGTGGCTCTAGAGCTATAATTATGAAAAGACCGGATAGCAAACCCATCATCAGCGTGAGCAATTGTCC
>DUKK01000029.1 GCA_013329355.1 Candidatus Poseidoniaceae archaeon
GAATTGCGTTCTGCCGCAGAAGTGGTTGTAGCAACCGAAGATATCCAAGATCGAATAGAAGTTACTCAACCAGTTATTGATTCCATACCAGATCTGCCCGTAGTCCCAATTGAACCAGAGATTGAAAATGTCCTTGATCTGGACGCTATGGCTGCACAAGCCAAACAAATGATTCAATCGGGTGATGCAAAAGGAGCCCTCGAACTGTTGAAACCACACCTGAAAACTGAGGCATCCAAACATGCGCAATCCTGGCTTGTTGCCGGTGGTGCTATGGCTAAACTAGAGTTAGAAGAACACGCTATCTCCGCAATAGAACACGCCCAGAAACTCGACCCCTCTAATCCAAAGGGTTGGTTTAATCTTGGAACACTTAAACAACGCCAAGGCATGTTAGAGGAAGCTTCAACCTGCTATGCCAATGCATTAAGAGAAGATCCATCATATGTTAGGGCCGCACAAAAGTGGGCACCGTTAGCCATGGAACTGAAAGACCCACAAGCATATTTATCTGCAGCAACAATTATTGTAGCTGCCGATCCAGAGAGTCCGATTAGAGTAGAACTCGCCACGACATTAGTAGAATTGGCTGAAGGTGAGTCAAGAGTATTAGAATCCCATTCAGGGTTACCCCCCACACTACCAGAGGGACCTGAGATGGCCACTACTGCGCTTGAATTGCTAGGAGATGGGGAAACTCAAATTCACGCAAGAGCCCACACCATGGCCAGTAATCACATGGAATCAGTAAAAATATGGAAAGGCATGATTCAAACCGATCGAAATAATCCAGAAACCTGGCGCGGATTGGCGAAGGCATTATTTGCCGCAGGTGACAATAACACTGCTGAAAAGTGCAGTGTGAAAGCAAGCGAAATTGAAGCCGAATTAACCGGACTTGGCACCACAGAACATGTAACAAATCCACTAAAAACAAATAATCATGACGAAATCTCGCCCTCCGCTAGCGTTATAGAAAACCAAACAAATGATGAGCAACCTGTGAATCAACAATCCATGATGTCTGCCAACGAGTTACTATCCAAGCCGCAAGCGCCTAGTACACAACCCGAACCCATGGTAAATCCTGAAGTTGACCTAGCAAAAGCTGCACTTGAGGTTCAATCAAATTCACTGGTCCAAGAGGAATTCCGCAATCCAAGCTCAACATCAATTGCTAATCAGGACATATCATGGTACAACCAGGGCGTAGCACTGATTGATGCTGGTAAGTATGCCGAAGCCCTATCCTGCTTTGACCGAGCGCTGCCCTCCTTCTCCGACGATGATGAGATGGTAATCAGAATACTAAATGGCCGAGGTAATGCCTTTTACTACTTGGAAAACTACCCTGCTTGTGTCGAATCCTATCATCAGGCTATGCTCATAAAACCGGAAGAAGTGCGGGGTAAGACACTATACAATATGGGAACGGCTTATGCTGAGATGGAACGATACCAAGATGCTGTCAAGTGTTTTGAGCAGGCAATTCCAAGAGGTTTGACAAAAGATGAAATCAAGCGTACTAAGGATCAAATAAGGCGTTGCAACATCCTCATCAAGGAGCAAGCAAAAAAGAAAAGGTGATTATTTGGCTGACAATCAGGATGTAGTACAAAAACTAATTGAAGCAGGCCTTGATGAAAAGCATGCTATGCTCATCATCGACATGGCGTGTCAAGCTCCAGCCAAAGCGAGCGAAATTGGTAAACGTCTGGGATTATCCCGGATGGATGCATACAATTCACTGAAAAAATTTCAAGAAAGAGGCTTGGTCAAAGCCACCCTTGACAAACCTATAAGGTTCTTTGGCATGACCATCAACCAAGTATTCAAGCAAATTATCAGAACCAAAGAAATGGACCTTCGTAGGATGAATGAGAACCTTGAGTCTCTAACCAAATCAGGGCATTTCGCTATCGTACTTAACCAACAGCCACACGATGAGGATTCATTTTCAGTGCTGAAAGATCGCCATACAATTCACGCGACGATAGAATCCATCGTCTCTGAGGCAGAAGAAAAAATCTGGTTGTTACTCGGAAAATGGGGGGTTCTTCACATGCTCCGCTCAGGATGTATGAATTCGGTCAAGGATGCACTAAATCGTGGCGTAGAGGTCAAACTAGTCGTATGTATTGATGAAAAAACCGTCCGTTTCTACGACAAGTTAGATGCGAGAATAGAAATCCGTCACCACCCTGATTTCAACCTCTGTGGAGTCTTTGTCGATAACGAGGTTGGAATACAATTTGTCCAAACTGAGGAATCGCCTACTGGTCGTGGAAAAGAGGATACGGCTATCTTAATGGAATCAGATATGCTACTAACCGCACAAAGTGAATTGCTCAATATCCAGTGGGGTGCTGCCTCTTCTTATCACACAGCTAAAGCCAAACTTATCGATGGGATGATGACCGAACCCCTGAGGTTATCACTTGGAGATGGTTCATTTTATGAGCGATTCAAACAATCGATTAAGATGGGAATGAACAGGAATACCAATGCCGTCCTTACCAGAAACGGACAAGTGGTTGACAATGAAATAATTCCACAATCTAATACCCTGTCTGCTCTTGGGATTAACACCAGCCAATTATTCCAAGATGTTGGGTTCAGGATAGGACAGGAATTGGCCGTCAAATTACAACACATAGACAGCGATGAATTGTTTTGGAATAATATCAAGACGGAATGGCAAGAGCTTGGAATGGGTGACCTAGAATTCGATAAACTGCCGCCGAGAATGATTACCGTATTTGATGGCAATGCCTGTGATGGTCAGCCAGAAACATCGCTGATGTTTTGCAACATGGATGAAAGTGTAATTGCTGGGGTTGTTAAAGAGCGCTACAACAAAACGGTAGAGTCGTGCCGACGAGAGTGCTCCGATGATGAGAGTTCGTGTTGTTATGAAATTACCATAATTGAATAATTCTAAATCATTACATGCACTTATTGATAGATAGGAAGGTTTTGGGATTAGCATGGATTGTGGAACTTGTGAAAGCGCCAGCCCCATTGTAGTACAGATGCCAGAGGCCGTAAACGTCGAATTAACTATCACAGAAAATGCTCAGTCAATGTTAGAACAGGCGTTCGGTGATGACAGAAGTATGGCGCTACTTGTTGGTGTTTTGTCTGGCGGATGCTCTGGTTACATGTATGATTTACAAATCGTTGAACAAACAGAAATTGATTGTCAAGAATTGGCGATATCTGGGTTTCGAATATTAGTCCCAAACTCTTCAAGTCACCTTCTAAATGGTATTGAAATCGACTACGAAGATCGACTTATGGGTGGCGGATTTAAGATTAACAATCCCAATGCAAAATCATCTTGTGGTTGTGGCGAATCATTTGCCTAGGGTGATAATCAATGCCGAGATTGGCATTTGACAAGGCAAGTCTGCTCATCTTTTCTGGGGATGACCGATATCGATTTATCGACGGTCTCTCATCTAACAAGATTGACTTTAGCACACAGGAAATAATCAATACTCTGGTTCTAACAACCAAAGCCAAAATAATGGCACAATTGCACCTTTTCATGCTCAACGACATGCTTATTTCGATAACCATCAGTGAAAATAATGACGAGTTAATGAGCTACTTAAACAGCAAAATTTTGACTCAAAATGTTAGTATAAACGATGTTAGTAAGCTAAATTATATCGATTTAGTATATGATGAAGGCCACAACTTTGCAACTGTCTCAAATGACGGCGAGTTTACTTCAGTCAGAGTTAGCAATCTATACTCATTTGATATATATTCTAAAAAACACAAGCGTTTGCCATTGTCTTTAGATTATCAAGCATTTACTGATTGGCGTGTGGCAAAGCTCATCCCTTGGCACGGTTATGAAATTACCAGCAAAGCAAATCCGTACCAATGTGGACTTGATTATCAGGTCCACGAGAGCAAAGGATGTTACACGGGGCAAGAAGTGCTTACTCGCATGCGCTCAAGAAGTAAAGGAATGCGTGAACTATTCGTGATTGCCAATGAGGAAGTGGATAATCAAAAAATCACGACCAAAGGAACTAAACAATCGCTCGCAATTAGAATGATTTAGTAACCCAATATATCAGTCAGTTGGGATTTGTAAAAATTGCCAGAATTTTGTAAACTAGCAAGTTCATCAGCACCAAGGTCCAGTTCAATTATGCGCTCAATACCATTTGCCCCAAGTATCACTGGAACACCAATATATACATCTTCGAGGCCGTATTGACCAGTTAGATAAGCCGATGCAGGAATCAATCGCTTGCGGTCTTTTAACACCGCTTCCGCCATTATCGCTGCGGCAGATCCGGGGGCATAAAATGCGGAACCTCTCTCCAGAAGCTTGACGATTTCTCCACCTCCAGAAGCCGTCCGTTGACATATGGCCTCGATTGTCTCAGCGCTGAGCAGGTGAGTTATTGCAATACCGCCAGCAGTGGTAAATCTCGGCAGTGGCACCATAGTATCGCCGTGACCACCAAGGACCATTGCTTGGACATCTTCTTCAGAACAACCCACAGCATCAGCAACGAAGTGCGTCATTCGAGCGCTGTCTAGAATTCCTGCTTGGCCGCACACCCTGTGTGAGGGGAATCCGGTAACTTTCTGCATATGGTAAGTCATTAAGTCTAGAGGATTAGTCACCATAATGATGACGCTATCAGGTGCATAATCACGAATTCCCTCACCGACCTGCTTAACAATACTGGCATTTTT
>DUKK01000057.1 GCA_013329355.1 Candidatus Poseidoniaceae archaeon
AATGACCGAAACAGATCTTGGCCTTTGGGCGATTCCGATCGCGATACTTGGTGGAGCAATCCGGGTATCCACGCCATTCATGTTTGTCTCCTTGGGGGAGGTGCTGACAGAGCGCTCTGGTCGATTTAATTTGGGTCTTGAAGGCACTCTAATCTTTGGTGCTATGACTGGCTATGCTGCAGCCTACGAGACAGGATCGCCATTGATCGGAATTATGGCTGCAGCCTTTACCGGTGGCCTCTTTGGGTTGTTTCATGGCCTTGTATGTTCCCTTCCGAGAGTCAATGACATCGCCATTGGCATCGCGCTGATGTTGCTTGGTATGGGGCTCGCCTTCTTTTTTGGTAAACCATATATACAACCAGTTGCACCGGACCTGCCATCAATCGAATTTGGATGGTGGTCAGTAATCCCTCAGGTAAAAGCTGCCCTGCGAGTCAATGTACTATTCATTGTAGGCATTTTCGCTGCTATTGGGCTTTGGTGGATGTTCTTTGCTACACGCATTGGTCTTTTGATAAGGGTCGTTGGGGATTCGACTAATGCCGCCAGAGCAATGGGCCTCAGACCAGTCTTAATTCGAACTGTAGCCACGGCAATTGGGGGCGCTTTCGCTGGCATTGGCGGAGCTTATTTGTCTCTTTTTTATCCCGGCAGTTGGAATGAGGGCATCTCATCAGGCCAAGGCTTGATGGCTGTTGCATTAGTTATTTTTGCTCGCTGGAACCCAATTGCATGTATCTGGGCCGCAATATTGTTTGGCGGCGCTGGAGCATTAGGACCAGCCCTTCAATCGGTCGGTCTATCCGATGGCTACTACCTGTTTTACGCCGCACCATATGTTCTAACGCTAAGCGTATTAATTTTCACCTCTTCGCCTACCCGGGCTATGGCTGGCGCGCCGGGCGAGTTGTCAATAACCAAATAGGAGAACGGAATGAATGGTTTAGGTGGTTTGAATAAGTCCTCTGAGGGCATTGTAATCGGTATGGTCCAACTTCAGCTTCCCATCGTAAAAACAACGACTGATCTGGCGGAGCAGACCCAAAAAATTGTAGAGATGGTCGGCAAGGCCCGACGTAACATGGCCACAATGGATTTAGTGGTATTTCCTGAATACGCTTTGCATGGCCTGTCAATGGATACCAATCCCGAAATCATGTGTTCGATTGACGGGCCTGAGGTAGCTGCTCTGACACAAGCCTGTGTAGATAACGAAATCTGGGGTTGCTTTTCTGTAATGGAAAACAATCCCGGCGGTAATCCATACAATTCTGGGATCATTGTTGACGATAGAGGCAACTTGAAACTCTACTACCGTAAATTACATCCATGGGTGCCAGTCGAACCATGGGAACCGGGCGATTTAGGCATTCCAGTTATTGAAGGACCCAAAGGAACAAAACTCGCCCTAGTTATTTGTCATGACGGCATGTTTCCAGAAGTAGCCCGAGAAGCTGCTTATCAAGGAGCAGAGATCATGCTTCGTACTGCAGGATACACCGCCCCCATCCGAGATAGTTGGAAATTCACCAACCAGTCAAATGCTTTCTGTAACTTGATGATTACTGCGAATGTCTGCATGAGTGGAACTGACGGCACTTTCGACAGCATGGGGGAAGGTATGATTGTAAATTTCGACGGAACGATACTAGCTCACGGGTCAAATGGTCGTACAGATGAGATCATTACCGCTGAGGTACGACCTGATCTTTTACGAGAAGCACGCGCTAATTGGGGTGTAGAAAATAACATATACCAACTCGGCCATCGCGGCTATGTTGCGGTAAAAGGTGGTGCGCAAGACTGTCCCTACACTTACATGAAGGACTTGGCCGCCGGTCGCTACAGACTTCTCTGGGAAGCAGACGTGCAGGTAACAGACGGTACCTCATTTGGATTTCCTACCCCTGAGCGATATTATGGCCAGAAGGAAAAGGAGGTTGCAGAATGATTGATAAAAAAAAAGAAGGACATTGTATTACTTCGCAGCCCTACCCATGGCTTTGGAATGGTGATTTGCGACCGGGTAACACGGCTCTAATCGTGATAGACATGCAGACAGATTTCTGTGGTAAAGGCGGCTATGTCGATGCTATGGGCTACGATCTTTCTTTAACCCGAGCACCTATTGAGCCTATCAAGCGTGTTCTTGCCGCCATGCGAGCCAAAGGCTATCATATAATTCATACTCGGGAAGGTCATCGGCGTGATCTCAGCGACCTGCCAGCAAACAAGCGTTGGCGTTCGCAACAAATTGGAGCAGGTATCGGCGACGAGGGACCTTGCGGTATGATCCTGGTGCGTGGAGAGCCTGGATGGGATATTATTGAGGAACTTTATCCATTACAAAACGAGACTGTAATAGACAAGCCGGGAAAAGGCAGCTTCTGCGCTACTGATCTAGAATTGATCTTGCGCACACGTCGCATTGATAACCTGGTGATCTGTGGCATCACCACCGATGTTTGTGTATCAACCACCATGCGTGAAGCCAATGACCGCGGCTTCGAATGCCTTGTGCTGGAGGATTGCTGTGGCGCTACCAATATCGGCAATCACGAAGCGGCGCTGAATATGGTCAAAATGCAGGGTGGGGTGTTTGGTGTAGTTTCTG
>DUKK01000194.1:0-3546 GCA_013329355.1 Candidatus Poseidoniaceae archaeon
AGTTTTGATGCATGCTCAGCATGAGGGGGTTCTGACTTATGGAGACATAAGATTTGGTGCGATTACCAAACGCAAGGAAACTGCCTTAACATCCCCTCCAGGTCGTCTTAAAGCGTTAACTGGAGTACATGCAACTTACAATAATCAGCCACCTAAAACCCGTGTGGTCCATGGTCGAAATCAGCAAATTGACCTCCTTGATGATTGGTTTAGCCAGCGAAAACCCTGCATGGTGGTTCACGGTATTGCAGGGATCGGTAAATCGACACTTGTAGCACATTGGTTAAACCAACAAATGTCGACTACACCCAACTTATCGGTCTGTTGGTATCCTTGCCAGCCTTGGGACACGTCTCTTGGTATTGCTACAAGTCTGCTTCATCGCTTTGGTATCGATGAGTCTCACGACCCGTATAACTTGATAGAAACACTCCCGTTAAACCCCGGAGGCCAAGTCGATGTTGACATGCTGAGAAGGCGATTACTAGCCTACCTAACAGATGCCGGGACAATTCGTGAGCGGTTCAAAAATGATTCAGGAGGTCCCCCTCCCTATTGGTTGATAGTGCTAGACGATGTGCATCACATTGAGGAACAATCAGCAAAACTACTCGGTGCGATTCTTCAGATATCGCAGAACTCACCATTGAGAATAATTATGATTTCTCGGAGGCGGCCAGCAGTCTACGATCGACGCGATGTTCACACCAGAGATTTGGTCTCCGAGCTGTCCCTGAAAGGTCTGTCAAGAGATGAATTAGAGACTTGGCTTGAGGAATTAGAAATCTCAAATGATGTCGAATCAATATATCAAAAAACCGGCGGCCACCCGTTAGCTTTGGAACTTTTCGAGTTATATGGCCAATCTCTCCATGTCGATTGGTTACAGTTCATTGATGATGAAATTTTATTCAAACTACCGAAGGATGAGCAAAACCTGCTATCTGAGTTAGCGCAAAGTACCACACCGCTTCCGTGGAAAGAATTAGCAGAGCGGGCATCTTGGTCCGGTGCGCCGCCAAAATCTCTGATTTCTTATGGGATATTGATTGAGCTAGAAGATGGGATGTGGCTTCATGAAGCGCTCAGAGAGCGATTGTTGAGGTCTACTGGTTAGATTCAGAAATCGTCAGCGCCCATATGCTGGTCAATCCAATTTAACAGCGCTGGTTTTGGCATTGCTCCGCTTTGTTTGCCCACGAGACTGCCGTTGTGATACAAGAATAGCGCCGGGATTCCTCGAACTCCTAGCTTACCAGCATTGGCCGGATTTGAATCGGTGTCAACCTTAGCAATCAGGATTTCTCGCTCGTTTGCGACTTGTTCCAAAACAGGGGCAAGCGCCTTGCATGGGCCACACCATGGTGCCCAAAAGTCCACTAAGACCCACTCACTATCTTTGACGGAATTCTCATATTCAGCATCGCTTATTGAACGAACTTCACCCATGTGCTCACTGAAAGTTCCTGTGGCGCGGGGTATTATGATACTTTGTGCGGCAAATAATACAATTCTGAACAAAATGCTCATGAGAATCAACCATTTGGCGTATAATGTTCTGCTATGATTATTGCGCCCAGTATCCTAACCGCTGACCTGTCAAATTTGGGCGAGTCCTGTCAAGAAGCGATAGACGCAGGTCTTGACCGACTTCATCTTGATGTAATGGATGGTAATTTTGTCCCAAACATGACTTTTGGTCCACCTGTAATCAAGTCTCTCAGGGAATTTTTCTCATCAGATGTGATATTTGATGCTCACTTAATGATTAGCAATGCTGAAGCATGTTACATGGATTATATCAACGCTGGCTGCGATCATATTTCCGTTCATGTTGAAGCAGTTGTGCATTTGCATCGATTGGTTATGGCCATCAAAGATGCAGGTGCAACAGTCGGAGTGGTCCTAAATCCTGCAACACCGTTGGAATCAATCGTCGAAATACTACCAGAAATCGACTTAGTGTTGATTATGAGCGTAAATCCTGGTTTTGGCGGTCAATCATTTATATCCTCTGTCGAACATAAAGTTAGACGTCTAAAACAGTTGATTGACCAGCAGGTTGCAACTGGAGGGAAAGCAGTTCAAATTCAAATTGATGGGGGAATTAAATCACACAATATCGCTATGGTCAGTGAGTGGGGAGTCACTAACTGCGTTGTTGGGTCGGGCTTGTTCAACGATCGTGCAAGTGTGAAAGAGAATCTACAAATTCTTCATACAGCCCTTGAAGTATAACACTGCGATGGTGGCACTGTGCGCATTCTCGTTGTGTCCTTGTTGTATCCCATTCCAACCAATGTTGCGCGTGGGACATTTGTCAGTGACAATGTGGAACTACTACGCTCTTGCGGTCACGAAATAAAAGTTGTAAATCCATTACCTAGGATGCTCAAGTATCAAGAGACACGGAGATCGACGTTAACTGGTGTTGCCAAGGCGCCAATACATTTTGAGCATGGGGGAGTAGCGGTCTTTGCTCCAAGATTCTGGGGCTTGCCGGGTAATCCATATCCTTCAATTACGCTACGTAGTATGAGAAAATTAGCGAAAAAAACCACCACCTGGCTTGAAGATTGGCGACCTGAAGTAATTGTTTGTCATACTATTTGGCCGGTAGCAGAGTTAGCGAGTCGCTTAGCTAAGCAGTGGAAAGTCCCCTGGTTGTCTGTCGTCCACGGTCACGACTTCGATGTTGGGTTGGTAAATCCCAATACTAATGATCAAATCTTACGACTAGCAAAAGAATCGAGCCAATTAATTACTGTATCACCGCGTTTGGATGATATTGCGCAATCACACGGTGTGCAAAAGCACGATGTTGTTAGATGTCCCACTGCAGTAGAGGACGAATGGCTTACTGCACCCAAGGGGTGGCGAGGACGCTGGCGAAAAGATAAGCTTGACATTTTATTCCCTGCCGACCCAAGACGCCCTGAGAAAAATCACTATCTTGCCTTACAAGCCGGTGAGGAATTGGAAACACGCGGCTGGGTGGTTGGCATCACAACTCTTAGACAACAGCCTCGTAGTATTGTCTGGGATCGCATGCTAGTTGCCGATGTTACAATAATTACCTCGACCAGGGAATCTGGACCATTAGTGGCACGTGAGTCGCTTGCCTGTGGCACTCCTGTAGTTTCGGTAAAAGTTGGTGACGTGGCAGAATATTTACCAGATTTTTGCGTAGTTGAAAATTATGACGCAGTAGAATTAGCCGACGCTATTGAATCGTCTTTGCAAAACGATTGGCAAGATGGTTTTTCAACCCCAAAACACTATTCATTAGACTACATCAAGAATCAGTGGCAATCAATGCTCGCCAACCTCGTGGAGTGAAAACGAATAGTATTAACCCGGTGAGCAACAGTGTTGAATTTTGGACAAAGCCAAAACAAGTGATTGATGCAAGGGCAATACAAGAGATAAATTCGGCGGCTCTCATTCTTGCGACTACCCACAGTTCAGCGAGGTGAATTGAGCAGACTAGCAAAAATGCCGAGGTTAAGGTCGAGGCGACTGCTGCGCCGTAGAGCCCCCCGGTGA
>DUKK01000194.1:3827-4315 GCA_013329355.1 Candidatus Poseidoniaceae archaeon
AAGGTTAAGGTCGAGGCGACTGCCGCGCCGTAGAGTCCCCCGGTGACAGAATCCGCCATTGAACTAATTAGTAAAAACCCGATCGTTGTTGCAAAAATAACGACAACGCCGATAAAGATGGTAAATTTCCATGGATTTTCACCCGCTTGTAAAGCAGTATAACTCGGTGTTGCTAGCAGGGTTAAGCACCAACCAACGAGTAAAATCATGAATAAGTCGATTGCAGATGCGCCTAGACTGCCATCGGTATATTGGTTGGGAAAGGCAATTGGCAGCAGGATTTGAATTAAAATTGCCCCCCCGAATAATCCAACGGGTAGCAATCCAAAGCAGAGGTCTAATGATTTTTTAATAGAGCCAAAAAATTTCATTTCATTTTGGCGATGTTGGCCTAATATTGGTAGCAAGGCGGCACGCATTGCTTGGGGCACAACTAGCCCAGCTAACCAGGCGATCTGTGCGACATGGAATAATGCCGCGGCCTCAAC
>DUKK01000033.1 GCA_013329355.1 Candidatus Poseidoniaceae archaeon
AGGGATTGAAATACGGTCTGAATCCTCAGCGAATGAGGTTTTAGCTCCACTCTTTCTAATTGCGTTCCACTGCTCCTTGATTGCCATGGCCTCGCTAGAGGGTTCCCAATCGTCGCGCTTCAAGGCTTTTCTGAACGGCATTCGGCGAACCCCACGACCCATTGATTTGGCATCTTTTTCGAGCATGAAGGGATTTACAAGGCGATAAATTAGATTTTTGAGTAGTGTCGGGCGAAACAATTTACTAATCCAAATAAGGCCATCGCCTCGCTTTTTCTGATCCCTCATCCAACTATTACACATCAGTTTAAACGACCGATCACCGACACGGTTCATCAACCAGCGATTAGCGACACTAGTTTTTACATATGGCAGAAGTTGTTTCCTAACCTCATCCTCATAATTTGATTCTCCAATAATATCTTTGGCTGCGAGAACTCCGGACCATACGGCCATTCTCATACCAAAACCCCACATAAAATCCTGCAACCCGCCAGATTCTCCAACGTAATACCTCCCGTCTTGGAAGTAATTTTTATTGATTGTGAAATCACCTTTGCCACCCACTCGCTTAATCGGTTGACGGTTTAAATTTGGATAGTGTTTATCATACCAAGCAATTGTCTCATTAAGGAACCTATCACTCTTTTTTTGCTTACGCCACAAACAGGTACAGATTAGCCCAACACCGTCGATTACAATGAGGTATGAATAGGCCCCAGGTGCGAGTTTATCATTCAACTGGAAAGCGATGTGATTTGGGTGGGTAGTGTGAAAAATTTCACCGTAGGCAACAGCAGAGGTTCCTTTTGGGCCGCAAGCGATAATTTGACAGTCTTTTTCCTTCACTTTTGATTTGTAATGTATTTTTACTCCAGCAGCTATTGCTTGGCGTTTTATTCCTTGGTCAATAGTATGCTCAGAAGTTCCCCGCTCAACAATTCGGTAGGCAATTTTTGGGCTCCTTGCCTGGGTGATAGTATCATCTGGGTGAATTAAGTCAACGACTTTGAATTCGGTTGCCTTGAACTCGCTGGTATCAAAACCCCATTCTGCCATTTGATCGAAGAAATCGGCATCCATGCTCCAGTTTTCCAGCGCCTGAAAGTCACCGTCAAATCGAGCACCGGATTCTTCTCTGATATCATGGACATGAACCTCCCTCCCTGCCTTGGCCAGAATGGTTGCGGCAGCCAAACCGGACAAGCCTGCACCCATGATGTTGATTGGCTCTGACTCCGCCATGGTTACCGCACCGAGGCGTGGGGTTTGAATTATGCGTTTGCCTCCCATCGACATGGACGGGGACATTATCATCATGGAAGCAACAGATAGCCTCGATCATAACTCACTACTGGACACCCTAGATTTGGCCGGTTGTGGAGCCGTAGTGTCTTTTTTGGGCGTTACTCGCGGGATTGATGATGGGAAAGAAATTTACCGATTAGAGTTTGATGCATGGCAAGATAAACTTGGCGAGGTCCTCAATGGTCTAGCGGTAGAAGCCATCAGCAAATTTGGCGTAAAAAAAATCGCTATGTCACACCGAACAGGTAGCGTCAACGCAGGGGAAAATATTGTCTCAATCCATGTTGGAAGCCCACATCGCAAAGCGGCATTTGTGGCTTGCGAGTGGCTTATTGATGAATTAAAATCACAAGCACCAATATGGAAAAAGGAAGTTTCTGAATTAGGAGAAACATGGAAAGCAGGTTTAGGTTGATAAAATGAGCAGAGAAATCGAAGGAATAGTAGACATCAGTCACAAAGCCACAGTAAGACGTGAGGCAGTAGCAACTGGCTTGCTAAAATTGACTAACAACGCCATTGCGGCAATAAACTCAAAATCGGTTGAGAAGGGTGATGTCATTGAAGCATCTACCATTGCGGCAATTCAAGCAATTAAAGACACCCCGAGAATAATTCCTCACTGCCATCCCGTCCCGCTAGAGGGCTGCAAAGTTGACTGGGAATTAAGTGATAACTCACTGCGCTGCACTGTTAGTGTCACAGCTCAGTATAAAACCGGAATTGAAATGGAAGCAATAACCGGAGTGTGTGCAGGTTTGCTGTGCGCTCTTGACATGGTAAAATCATATGAAAAAGATGCCAATGGTCAATACCCTGAAAGTGAAATATCCGGGGTGAAAATCTTAACAAAATACAAATCCGGTTAAACTATTATCACCGCATTATTCATTGATTATCATATCTCGTCTAGGCATATGGGCAGGGTCTCCGAACTCTCACATCATTTTCTTGAAGCAGTCGACATGGCCGCCATCGCTAGCGCCCGTTGGCGAGGTAAAGGCGACAAAATGGCAGCTGATGCGGCTGCCGTAGAAGCGATGCGTGCAACGTTTGACCGTGTTCCATTTGACGGCAGAGTTGCCATTGGCGAAGGTGAGCGAGATGAAGCTCCGATGTTGTATATTGGTGAACAACTAGGTTGTGAAATAGGCAATGCCGAGGTTGCTATTGTCGATATTGCGGTAGACCCGCTGGAGTGCACCAATAATTGTGCTGATAACCTACCTAATTCGATTGCGGTTTTGGCTGCTGCACCCAGAGGAAAATTGTTACATGCGCCAGATTGCTACATGGACAAAATTGCTGCTGGCCCAGAAATGGAAGGCCATATTACGCTTGACGCAAGTATCGATTATAATATCGAGGAAGTTGCTGCGGTGCTGGATAAATCGATTGAAGAAGTGAGAATTATTGCTCTTGACCGACCTAGGCATCACAACCTGTTCAAGGAAATCAGAAACATTGGTGCACAATTACACACACTGAGCGACGGTGACATCGCCGCAGCATTGTGGGCAGCTCGACCTGAGGGGGACCATGACATGTTGCTTGGTATTGGTGCTGCCCCAGAGGGTGTGATAACCGCAACCGCAATTCGCGGGATTGGTGGGGTGTTTGAAGGCAGACTAGTGTTTCGCTCCGAGGCAGAAGGGAACCGAGCGGCTGACATGATTGACGATGACCTTGCTAGACTGTGGAGTGCTCATGACTTATGCCAATCAGAGGATGCGGTTTTCGTCGCCTCCGGGGTATGTGATGGGTATTTACCCGGTGTCAGAATCAATGATGATGGAACGATTGCGACATTTGCAGAAATTATTGACGTCGCAAGCGGAAAAGTAACGCGACATGACCGAATCCACACTCTGTGATAATATGTCACAAATACTCAGAATAGAGGTTCGCTTACCAGATGGTCACTGGGCTGGTGAGGCGACAAGAAATTATCCAAATGCAGTCTTACAAATAATCGAAACTATGCCTCTCGGTAGAGGTAGAGGTACTGCTCAGATTGCGGCTGCAGCAGAGTTGATTGCCAACCTTGCAAATCTGAGTGGGATTGAGCAGGTCAACTCACTGGGTGAAGGGAAAGCCAGCGTTACTATTGCTAGCGGTGGTGGAGGCTTCATCAAGCCATTACGAACAATAGGTG
>DUKK01000209.1:0-4206 GCA_013329355.1 Candidatus Poseidoniaceae archaeon
ATAATCGGCTTTCCACTTGGGTTGCCACGCAGTTTTATTTCTTGAGTACGTTCCTCGGTTAACATCTTCAATACTTTTTCCATAACTGCTGACTTGCCACTCCTAGGCAGCCCAGTTATCCCTATCTTTGGATGTATTCCCATTTACCTCACCAAGGCTCGATTATAAACCAGTCACTTATCAGTAATAAAGAATCGTCTTACCCATGGAAGAGACATTAGATTTGTGATATAGTAAAAAAACTGTCAAAAACGCCTAAATTGCTAGTAAAATTACCACAAATAGGAAAAATCTGATTTTAACCAATAAAATCATTTGACCGATTATATAGACGCCAGTAGTCTTCTACCCACTGATAAATCTCTGATAATGAGTCGTTATCAATACCGGTAAATTTCGCTATTTTCTTGATGATGCGAATTTCTTTTTTGTCATAATCACCGTCACAAGCCGATACCAAAACAGCATCTCTCAACGCTAGTTTTTGTCCAATATCAGATAATATTTCCATGCACTTTTCGACCTCTACAGGATGGTTAAGCGTATTTCTAACATCCACCCTCATTTCAGGATGGAGCATAGATTTGCCCATGATGGATTCAATCATAATTAGTTCTTCTTTGACAAGTTCTCCATCAACTGATGCGACAGTCACCATTAACTGAGCGTGTGCCAGTCTTTCTTCTATGGTCAAATCATTAACCATATCTGGGAACAAATACCTCACTCCGCAAGATCATTCAAAATATCGTAACCATCTTCCATCCACGTGTAGCCATCCACAGTCCATTTTAGTAAACGCTCAAGTGCTTCTTCAGGTAAACCAAGATGAGCAATAATCTCCATCAACACTTCTTTTTCGTCATCGTCTACGGTTCCATCCGCCGCCGCCATCAGGATGGCGTCTCGTAATGCTAGGCGCCCGGCTTCTTCACTCAACCCGGCTAAACATTCGTCAAGTGGTGGCGGAGTCTTCAGTGCCCGTCTGATTAGTTCGCGCTGGTTTGGAGACAATAGTGCGGTCCCAAGTCGTTGCTCAAACATTGCCATCTCATCTACAGTGAGCTCATTATCTACTCTAGCCATAAATGCAAGTAGGCGTGCATAAGAAAACCGCTCCTCACGCGACAATTTGTGTATCGTATCTGGCAACATGGCTATCCGTATTGTTCATTAGCCAATAACTTCTCGCATGGAAACCAGACAAAAATCGCTTTTTATCTGGCGAGCTAGATTAGCCAATCAGTCTTGGTATTCGAAAACAAACCATCGCATGGTAGCCCAGGTGAATAATCCTGAAATAAGCATGTTGATAATGAAAATAATCCTAATCGGCAGTGTTAGATTGGCAACCAGTATGTCGTAAGACAGTGTTGACAATACGCCACCAATAGCATAAACTGCAAATGCACCAATCATGGTAGCCTTGACATCTTTACGACCGTCGAAAGTAAGGTAACGGTGGGTGAAATGCGCAATCGTACAAGACATGACCCATGCAACAGCCCAGACGCCGGTTTCAGAAATATATGCTAAGGCAGGTGAGAGCCTGAGAATCTCCCAAAATAACCAAAACAGTAGGGTATTGATCGCTCCTGCAGAGGCAAACCGTCTAATTGTCCCACGTGGAGCAATCGCAGATAGTTGGGTTTTATCCACTAAACCACCAACATAAGCCACTAATCATCATTAGTAATCACATCACTGGGCTTTCCTGTAAGAATACCGCGTAATTGTTCATTGTCTGTCTGAAGCGCATCCAATAATTCATACTTACATGCTAATGATTCAGCAAGAACTGCTAACGCTTGCGAATCTTTTGGCAAGCATTTTCCTCCAAAGCCTCGTTTGAGACCAAAGATAGGGTCCAGGTGAGAATCGCCAATTGGCTGGTCTTGGGGTGTGGTGATTATTTCTTTGATCATGTAGTAATCCTCACCGAGTGCTTGACAAATGTCATATATTTGGTTGGCAAACACAACCTTGAGGGCGTAAAAAGTATTCTTGCTATACTTTACCAGTTCAGCTTGTGTGGGGGTAACGTGGAAGAAATTCTGGGTTCGTAAAACCCCTGCTTCTTGGTGATGTTGGAGGACTAACTCTGCGACATCTTGGTGGTGGGTTCCACATACTAGTATGTCCTGATTGGCAAAGTCTTCTAGACGTCTTCGCTCAACCAAGAACTCTGGCGAATATGCAATTTTTAGATTAGGATACTGTTGGTGGAACCTCTCAGTAGTTCCTGGAACAACAGTGCTTTTAATCACCGCAGTGAACCCGACCGGTAGGGATTGGAGAATTTCTTCGACGATAGTAGTATCACAACCACCGTGCTCAGGATGTGGCGGTGTGGGAACTGCAATGTACGCAAAGTCAACATTATTGGTTACGTCACTTAATTTGGTTCCCCTTGCGGGGTCGTGAATAAAGAGTTCATGAGCGTGCTTGAAACAGTGTTCAATCGCTCCACCTACCATTCCAGCACCAATAATTCCTATTTTCATATTACCACCTGAATTATTTGGTATATCCGAATTATCGCTTGAACGGGTTTGGATTCAATTTCCCTGCTTTAGCCATCAGTGCAGCTGATAGTAATGAATCTGGAGTGCCGCAATCAATCCAGGTTTCTTTGCCAATGTTAAGCAACTCAGCCTGTCCTTGCAGGACATATTTTCGATTGACATCAGTTATTGAGAAGTCGCCGCCATGCTCATTGTAACATTCATCAACGAGGGTCCAAAATTGCTCGTCGAAGAGATATATTCCACCGATTGCGATGTTTGAGGGTGGGTCCTCAGGTTTCTCCACGATATCGATAATGTTTCCATCAGTGTCGAATTTCGCTACCCCGAAAGCGTGGGGTTTTTCTTCGTCTCTAGATAATAGTAAGCATCCAGGGTTGGTTTCTTGAGCAGTAAATCTCTCAACATGTTCTGCTAATTCAATGGTTGTAATATTATCAGAAAAGTAGACCAGCAGTCGACATTTTTCATTATGTGGCCTGGCAAGATTCAGCGCCTTTGCGACTCCTTCAGGGGTTTCCTCAAGAACATAGTGAATCTGCTCACCGGGTAAACCAGAGCCTACGTGCTTGGCAATCTGGCCAATAAATTGGTTGGATATTATAGTAATATTCTTTATTCCAGCCCGTCTTATTGTGCCTAACGCATAATCGATTACTGGGCGATCATAAATTGGTAATAGTGTCTTCTGCGTTATGTTGGTAAACGGATACAATCGACTTCCGTGACCTCCAGCCACTATGATTGCCTTTACCTTCATAGTGAACTCTAGCAAGGTGTATTATATTTGGTTTCCTTCATTATCTTGGTATAGTTGCCGAACTGCACCTTCCTGCTTATTTCTGTCAAACCATCCCGTTTTAATCAAGTCGCCGAGATTGTCCACTCCAGCCTCGATAATGTCTTGGTCAGATACTTCTGATTTATTCCATAGAACTGCAGATTTTTCGGATTGGATTTTATCAGCGGACCGGAACAATCTCTCACCTTCGGAATTTACTGTGACAATATCGTCGTAATCTCTATTTTTTGTTGCATCAACTCTCTCACCTTTGGTTGAGAACTTTTTGTCTGCAATACCAAAAGCAGGTCCTTTGTCGTCGCTTCCTCGGTTACGTAAGTATTCGATATTTGGAAACTTGGAGTCCTGCCTTACAGTCGATTCTAATTCCTCCTCGTCTATCTCAAGTTGCTGAGTTAAGTAATCATTTGTCAGAAATTCTATTTTTATCTGGTAAAACCTCGTGATGTAATTGTTAATCGCCACAAAGGCTACGGGAATAAACAATATTGTGATAAAAATTACTGGGTCTGGTAAGTTGAAACCAAAGAATAGTATTATTACCGTGAATGCAGTGCTGGCAAGAGCAATTTTTGCCAATACCTTTACTAACTCAGCATTTGATTGGAGTTTAGCAATTTCAAGATTATAATCCATATTCTCCACTAACCAACAATCTTCGTCAATTTGGCTAAGAGATTGGGATTATCTAGTTCTGTTTTTTGCCAGTTCAAAGACTTGATTGCAAGTAGTTTCCTTGCTTGTATTGAGTTATCCATTCGCTCGTGAGCAAATTGTCCAAGTAAGCCGCAAAAAAGCAGGCAAGCGAGACCAAAATACCACGATGTCAGAAACGTAATAATTCCTGAAATTACTACTATGTTAATTGCCACTATCGAC
>DUKK01000209.1:4515-11698 GCA_013329355.1 Candidatus Poseidoniaceae archaeon
ATGTTAATTGCCACTATCGACACTTTCTGCTTTAATCTCTGTTCAGAATTTAAGGCATCAATACATAACTGCGCGGCCTGTTTCTTGGTTAGAGTCATTTTCTCACAGCTCAATCAGATGGTAATGAAACAGTCATGCTCAACCTCGATTATCGCTCCAGTCATCAGTAGATGTTCAATAGCCTCATCGATTTCTTCAAAAGATATCCCTGATTTATCCAATTCGGTTACGATTATTTCGAGGGTTGCATAATCCTTACCTCTGCCGACTTCTCCATCGATAATCATCAACAAGTTTTGGCAGGCTACAGCAAGCAGAGGGTCATCTCCTTGGTCATTTGGTAGTAAATCTAGGAATGCGCTAACAGGGTGAGACTCAGTATAATTTTCATCATTATTGACAGCCCTCGAGCCAAGGCCGACTATGCTTTTGTCATACTCGATACTGAAACAGTCAAACAGGTTCATCTGATTGGGTTGCTCTTTGTCGGGTGTGGAGTTATTGATTCTGTTCTTAATATCAGTAATCCTCTTCAAGCGTTGTTCGGCGGTTTTCATTTCCACTTCTAATTCACTGGAAATCAACTCTAGACTAGCAACTGCTTGATTCCGCAACCATTCATCAAGGCTCCAGTTTGGATCGATTCCAGCCATGACTTCGCAGAGTTTCTGGACCTCAATTGGCAATGAGTCACTACGGAGTCGGTTGTCCCTCATAACATGGTTGTAATCTTGACAGCCTATGAAGAATATCATTGACGATTTTATCATAACAGCTTAGAAAAAGCCGTCACGTAATTTTAGTGATTGTCCTATTTTTCCACTCTTCTTCGAACTGTTGCCACAAATCTCTCTCAACTTGCGCTCGGATTTCTTGTTCAAGCCTTGGAGTTAACTCAGCAATCACTGCTTCTTGGATTTCTATCGCCATTGAGTTGATTACTCTTGCCTCAGTTTCAGCGATTAATTCTAGCCGCTCCTGATCAGACAAACCACTGTCGATGACTTGTTTTGGTTGCGCTCGATTTACCTCGGCCACAACAATCTTCTCTATTTCTGTCATCAGTTTACTCACAACTGATAATTCCCAGTTTTCTCTTGGATTCGGCATACTCATTGTCGAGATCTGATTACGTAGATTCTGCACAATCCTTGCCCTTACTGGGTTACCAATTTCGAAATCATGCGCGCCGGATACGAATCCAACTAGACAATCCAACCATTTATCATGATTTATTGGTGAACCACATCCCGGGCAACCGGTCAGTGAATCGTCTTCAGAAGGAGTTGCTTTGTTTGACTCATTTCGCGGCTTAATTCTTCTTCTGGTTGGTGCGGATACATCATCAATATCGAATGATATACTCGTGCCAAATGTCCCCTTTCGTGCGTTATTTCCCAACTCTCGACCCATCTTTTTCGGTAAAATCCTCACCCCGGCTAATAAAACCCTTTTCCCGACAATAATCCAATTTTGTTCGATTAAATAGGTTCTTGGTAGCGCGCCGCAATGGTATTGATACTTTCTTGCAGATTTTTACTGTTGACAAACTCAACATCTATCTCAGGTTGATTATCTGTTTTAATCAGTTGAATCATATTGTTAGCAACTCGGGAGATTTCATCAACAATCGTTATGGAGGCCATTCTCGCTGATCTCGACATCGGATTTAAGTCAACAACAATTACGGTTTTGCCCATCTTAACTAACGCCTCACAACGATCACCATCTTCTAATGGGACCATAATCACATCACTTGAAAAAATACCCATAGTGCAGCATTTCGCCCTTGGGCCCTCAAGATTTGGAATCCTAGTATCGGGATTCTCTCCTAAAATAGGCGTAGTTATGCCATGTTCGAGTTTTATTGCTTCCAAGTGCTTCACCAGTGCATTGATTCGTGGTCCGGTTCGATAGAATATGTTGAGCTCTACCGGACAGTTTAAGGCTTGAGCAATTTGCATTAACTCCTTTCCAGCAAGCGCTGCAGTGTTCCCATTTATGGTGATTATCGGTTGCTTTGCTGCTATCAAGTGAGCAAGTGCATTCTCGGTCGCTAACATTGCACTGTAGGAGGTTTTTTCCCCCAGTAAATAATCAAAAGCCTCCCCCCTGCCGTGGGCTATCATGGCACTGTCTGCTAGCATTCCGTTCGCAGCAGCAATTTCCAATTTGTGTCGGCTTAATAGGGATTTATACCTCGGATGGCTAACATCGGCAGTGAATTTTCTCATCTACTCACCCATCATCATGGAGATGTCTAAAGGAGGCACCCCGCGATTTATTGCGCTGGTTGACAAGACATCAACTCCACATTCGAACCAATCATCTAGGCTGTCATAAGTGATGTTGCCGCTTGCTTCCAGTAACGCCACATCCCTGAGTCCCATGTCGCTTAATTGAGCAGCAACATCTTTACAACGCTCGGGCCCGAAGTTATCAAGCATGATTACCAATTGAGCGTTCGAATCTTGATGTGTTTGGTGCCACACAGCAGCGGCAGTGAGTGCCTCTTTCTCGGTACGCACCTCGATTTCAATAAATGATAGTAAAGCATCAGTTTGTTGCGATTGGATAAGTTGAGCAATTTTCCGGTCATTGGTTAGGTTTGCATCACCAATAGCTGCGAGATCATTTTCTTTTATCATCAAAGCGTCCTCCCGAGTTAACCTGTGTGTTAACCCCCCGCCTAGATGAACAGCCCACTTGTCTAGTAACCCCCAAGTAGTTTTGCGCGTGCATGCTACTTGTCTCGCAGCTTTACTCGCCCATTTCCTCGTTTCAGTAGCAATGCCAGAGAGGTGACCAAGAATGTTGAGGATACTTCTTTCAAATAACAAGATACTGTCTCTACAACCATTTAGATTAGCTATCTCTTCACCGTTTGCCACTTTTTTACCATCCGAAGCCCGCCAGTTTACTTGTATTGCTGGAGCCCAGATTTGCAGCAAATGGTCAACCATTGCCGTACCGGCTACGATACCATCTCCCTTGGCGACAACAGTCGCATCGATTCTGTCGCTTGAACCGAAAGCTGGGCTATCAATGCCGTCATCAGCAAGAATTGCCGTTACCCACCGGTCCATGCTTGAAAGTAACGTTCTGCTCACGCCTTCTTCTGCAGTCCACAGCAAATGTCCTCTATCATGAGGTAGCCTCGTTGCACCGGCCATGTTCGTCCTAAGAATCACTTGATTTTCAATTACACCCATGGTTTTACTTGGCAATTTTGCCAAACCATGAGATATTTCAAATCAATTGAATTGGTGGGATTGCTATGGAGAAAGAGTATGTGTCGCACATTGGCGGGCACATAACGCTCTTCTTTACCGTCGAAAAAGAAGGCAGATTACTGCGTAATCAGGGTAGTAGGGGTGTTGGCATCAACATAGAGCACGGCGTCCAAGTAGAACTGTCAGTCAAAGACATTGCTGGTGATGTAAGTGACAGTAGCATCACCGTCAATACTTATCAGAACCATGAGATGTCAGATTCTGACGGTTTCTACCGTGAACTGCTGGATGATTTGGTGTTTGCCAGATTGTTGGGTAAGTCTCCGTCATTTAATATCTCAATTAATCTTGAATTGCCAACAAGTCAAGGCTTTGCTATGTCCGCAGCAGGGCTTATTGCTGTTGCTTTAGCATGTAGGCAGTATTCTAATCGGGGGACTAAAGAACAATACTTCAGAATATGTCATAGGATAGAGCGTCAGAACGGTTCTGGATTGGGTGATGTCCTAGGAATCTATGCTGGCGGCGTGGAAATAAGATTACAGCCAGGTGCACCGGGGGCATCTGGCAGAAGTCTCGGTTTCAAGTGTAAACAACCCGTCGTTTTGGTATGGCAGCCAGAGGAATCACGCCATACAGCGAAATACATCGACAACGAAAACTGGCAAACTAAGATTTCTAGCGCGGGTCATAAGGCGCTTGATGCGATTAAGTCTGGGCCATGGGACCACTCGAGGTGGGACGATATATTGGAGCAGTCAAGTAAGTTTTGTCACGAATCCGAATTGGTATTGGAGCCCGAGAGGCGTGACTTTCTCGATAAAGTGATGAGCATTGTGCGGTCTGTTGGTCTTCAATCAGAGGTGCGAATCAGGCTTTGTATGCTCGGTATCTCTTGTGTAATACTGCCTAGAAAACTTAACCGAATGTTATCTGATGAAGAATCATCTCTGCTAGAATCACAATTTGTTGAACAAGGGCTAGCCTCTGTGGTTACGGGAATAGACTACCAAAATTAAGCCATGCGCGACAGGTCTAGAACACCAGCATCCAACATCAAACACCCTGGGATGAAAAGATTCTCACTGAATCCGTGGCGATACACCACAGCCCCACTCCCCCATTCATCGATGTAGCGCGACATTTGTTTTGACATCTTTTTCCTCTGAAACGACACGTCTGCCCCGTAGAAATGTTTTGCATCAATCCAAGCAACCGGTTGACCATTGATTTCAACGTGATCCAAAAACAGAATGTCTGGCGTGTTAATCGGTCGACCGTGTTCCAATCGCTGCTCTGAGACCATTTCATTTTGACGTCTTATTTTCACTCCACGGGATTCAAACCAGTCAGCAAGTACTTCTTCGAATAAATCTGCCCTGGTATGGGTTTCTGACTGGTCAACATTTGATACTCTATCTGCTGCCTCAGCCTTCTCAAATTCTTTACGTTCCCGTTGTTTCATCTTTGTTGGGTCGCGCAGACATTCTTTGATTTTAGATTTTGACCAGCGCTTTTCGGTGAGTATGATACGGAATATATTCATTGGTGGGAAGTCAAATCGTTTGGATAAGTCGACTACGCTTACACCCTCATTATATAATCTGAAGAGTGCTTTGGACCGTGATTTCAATCTACCATGGCCGTACACGGTCTTTTGTTGTAACAGGGCTGATCTGAGCGATAATGCTTGGTCAAGGGTCATATTTTTGTCGTCAACAAACTTTGCTATTTCATCTACTCTACTATCTTCAAGCCAGCCAAATTCGCCCTTTCTGATAACGAATTTTGCTAAGATTTCCTCATCCTTGAGTGGGACTGGATTGATTTGCCATACAAAGGAATGATTGTTTGGTGTTGAAATATTTTCGGGGAAGCCCATTGGTTTGTTTGGTCTGTCGAACCTGTTGTTTGCTTTTGTTTCTACCTCATCGATGTATGTTTTACTTCTTTCCAGTAACACCGATTTTTTGGTATTCCCATAGCGTTTTGCTCTTTGACGATTCTGTGACCGTGTTTTTTTCCGTGGTTTTTCAGTTGTCACAGTCAATACCCGATAGTGACAATCTTTGAACTATCGCCTAATTGGCGACAGATTTTTGCCTTTCAGACTCGGTAGGTTGATAACCGACAATTCCATTATTGGTTAGGTCTTCATAGATTTGTTTGACGAGTTGCCGAGCAATTTTATTTCCAAAACCGAGTAATTTGCTTAGACGTGAAACCTCCCACCAAGCAGAGACCTCGACGCCACCATTGACACCGTAGACGATCGTTATATCTACCACTAGTTGTTTGATTGCCAACGCTGAAGTTCGACCATTAATGGTTTGACCGTGCCACTGCAAAACCAATTGGCAAAACTCAGGGTTCTCTCCATGTTCAATTTTTGCGATTGACCACATATCCTCAATCAGTTGTTGAGCAACAACTCGGTGTAAGTCAATCCGCTGATTTGGTAAAAGTATACCATGATTCTCAGATAATATTCGACTGGCAAACTGGTTCCACATTGGCCACAAGTCGAGGTTCAACAGGTTGCTTTGTAGATAAGACAATTGCGAATCTGGCAGTGCTTTTCTTAGCACTATTTTTGGTTGCTGCATAATTACCACATTCACGCAAAGACGATGCTGGGGCTCAGCGGTAAAGCTGAATTTTCCCGACCATCATCTCCGGAATAATCTTCAGCGTTGACGACAATAACTTCGACTAAATCTAGTTCTTTGGCAATAAATTTGGTTCGTTCACCAAGGACCTCAAGTTCATCAATCTCATCTAATATCAAAGATTTAGATTTATCATCCCACTTGAAGATTTGAGATAACATCCGTTTATTCCAGTAACCTAGTATCTCACCTTTATTTGATTCATTAACGAAATCGAGTTCTTTCAGTACCTGAATAAATTGTTTTACATTGCCACCATCGTTTAGATAGGTAATTGCAGCTCTTGACAACTGATTTTTCCATTCTGGTGAGACGATTAAGGTCAATATTCGGGCGTCGCCTCCAAGGTGTTTTTGAGCAATCGTTTTGACTTTCCGAGCATTTTCCAGAACGTTACGCATCATGAATTCGTAGTCCAGTAGATGCTCCTCTTCGCGTGTGAGCAATTCTACTCGCTTCATTTCTGAAGCCGAAACTAGATGTTGCCAACCTAGACATCGCCCCCATTCTTCGGCGAGATGAGGGGTGGAGACTGAGATTAAGTAAGTCCAAGACTCGAGGATTGTCCTGCCGATGGCTGAGTTATTTCCACCCCTTCTTGTATACCAATTGATGTCTTTTATCAATTCATAATGAGAAATTTCGACTGCTCTTCTAAGGTCATAATTATCCATTGCTTCATCGAATTCAGCAACTCTTTGCTTCAATCTAGCAATTAACCAATCATCGATACCTGAAGTGTCACTGCCCCAATTAAGTATTGTCTCAGGGACGGTCATCAGCTGTAACATTACGCGATAATTAGCTTCCAAGGCAATGTCTGACCAATCCATTCCTGCAGTTGGATTGGCAGCAAATAGAATGAATAGGCGCACGGTATCAGCGCCATACTTCTCAATCATCTCTTCAGGGGAAACAGTATTGCCTAGCGACTTGCTCATTTTGGCTGATCTCATACCCAGAGAATCACTGCATTGCGGGCAGGGCATACCAATATGGTCGACGCTCAGTGTTATCGCACAGGACTCACACCAGGGTGCAGCTTTGTTGACCATCCCTTGGCAGAGTAGTTCATTAAACGGCTCGTCGGCACTGTGCAACCCTAAATCCCGTAGTGCTTTCGTCCAGAAACGGGCGTAGATTAAGTGCATTTGCGCATGTTCAATACCACCACAGTAAAAGTCAACATTCATCCAGTGATCTGCTACTTCTTTAGAGAAACACTCATCATTGTTAGTTGCATCAGTATATCGCAGGAAATACCATGATGAATCTACAAAT
>DUKK01000209.1:12030-12717 GCA_013329355.1 Candidatus Poseidoniaceae archaeon
GTATCGGTCTCTCTGCGGGCATCTTTGCCACATTTGGGACACTTAACGTGAATAAATTCATGCGAGGTTTCCAAAGGATTACCTTGCCCAAACACAACATCACGCGGTAATTCAACCGGCAGGTCTTGTTCCGGAACAGGGACTGCACCGCATTCATCGCAATGGATGATTGGTATTGGAGTACCCCAGTAGCGTTGCCTGGATATTAGCCATGGACGGATTTTCCAATTTAGCTTCCTTTCTCCTTTTCCTAGGGCAACTAACTCGTCAATAACTGTGCTAATCGCAACCTCACCGTACAATCCGTCAAATTTGTCACTACCGCTGTTCACCATCCATCCGTATTCAGTTTCTGCTTTAGTTAATTCAGCACTGGAGTCGCCGTGCTCAGTCATCACCAGAGCTCGTCGTATCGGAATTGAAAATTTCTGTGCGAAATCGAAATCTCGCTCGTCATGTGCAGGAACAGCCATTACTGCCCCTGTCCCGTAAGAAGCAATGACGAAATTACCACTCCAAATAGGAATTTTTTCACCGGTAAGTGGATGGATCGCATTTTTCCCGAGTGGAACACCTTGTTTCTTATTCATGTTCTTGATACGGTCAAATTCAGCCATTACAGACACTTCATCATGTAGTTGTTGCCATGCACTCTCATAATCTGTTCCTGTAACCAGTTTTTCCGCT
>DUKK01000068.1:0-589 GCA_013329355.1 Candidatus Poseidoniaceae archaeon
CTGCTGATAGTGCACCACCACCCCTTGCAGTTCCATCTAGTTTAGTAACCACAATTCCGGTCACGCCGGCAAGTTGATGAAATGATGCTGCAACCGGGCCGGCTGCCTGTCCAACCTGAGCGTCAATCACTAACCAACGCTCCGTCGCTCTAGTCAGTGATGCGATATTCTCCAATTCCTCAACCAATTCCTCATCAAGTTGGTGGCGTCCAGCAGTGTCAACTATTACTAAATCGGCGGCTGCACATTCTGCCAAACCATTCCTGACGATTTGAGCGGCGTCTTTGTTTTCTGGTTCCCCATAGACCTTGATGGTGGTATCCTCTAGCAACTGCGATAGTTGTGCATATGCCCCCGGTCGATGCACGTCGGCTTCGATAACTGCAACTCGCAGGCCGTGCTTTTTGCGATACCATTCAGCAAGTTTTGCTGTTGTAGTGGTTTTACCCTGCCCGTATAATCCGACTAACAGTAGCGTTGCACCTCGCGGTTGGAATTGATGGGATGGACCTAATATCCTCACTAATTCAGTGTACAAAATATTCATGGCATGCGTTTGCAAAGTCAATCCCGGTCTCGGCTCGGCCTC
>DUKK01000068.1:873-5598 GCA_013329355.1 Candidatus Poseidoniaceae archaeon
TGGCATGCGTTTGCAGAGTCAATCCCGGTCTCGGCTCGTCCTCGCGCAGGCGATTTTCCATCCGCTCGACAATTTCTTTTGTCTGTCTAACGTTAAAATCAGCTTCTTGTAAAGCTCTTCTGAGGCTACGTGTCATATCACGTAATTCATCTTCATCGAGTTTTCGTCGGTTTTTCAAAAACCCAAGAGAGCGAAAGATACCCCGTGACAAACCCTCTAGTGCCATGTTAAGCCGTTCCAGTCAGACTCTTTGAATTCATCCCTTTTTGATTGGTATGGTCAAGCGCAGAACATCGCCCTCTAATTTGGCATCTACCTGACTTGCCTTTACGGGAATGCTAGTATCAATTTGCCGTTCCCGACCATTGAGACCGACAAACAGCACACCGTCATCACTTCTCAAAGATAATTCATCCCGGTTTATACCAGGAAAATGAAGGTAGATTAATTCTTCAGTATCGCTATACTCCCGGCACATCCCCCGATGTATGCTGTGGTTTACCAGTTCACCAATTTCATGCGGACCCAAGGTATCATCAATACTGATAACTTGACCATATAATTTGTTGGCAATTATTCGTAAATTGTCAATTCCGACTACTTCCTCATCCTGTAATTCAATGGCAGAGACTTTGACATCGGACAATTGCTGTTCCAATTCATAAATTCGGTTTAATTCAGCATTGCGACGTTTAGCCAAAAATGGGTGGTCAAATTCGGGGGTTACTCTGTTGACAATACATGTAGAGATTGGTAATTGATATTCAACCAATGACTCGTATGCTCTCAATGTTTCATTGACACCCATTTTTTCTGGAATTGTCACTAGTGTAAAAGAAGTAAGTTCTGAATCACTCAAAACTCTGCGAACGTGCAAAACACGATTACGGAATCGTTCTAACTCTTGCTTCATCTCATCACTTTCTTTACGACCAAAAAGCATGGAGCGTATTCCACCGGAAACGCGCATCAATCTGAGGAGACGACCTGACCAGGCTTCGATAATTTCTGGAAGGGACAAAAACCTCAGAGTGTGTCCAGTTGGTGCCGTATCAAACACTATTACGTCCCAATTTGGGTCCTCTACATGTTTCAATAACTCATCAAAAGCCAGTGCTTCATCCAGTCCGGGTAGTATCATTTCTGAGGTCTTCACATCAGATTTAATGTCATTTAATTCATCTTTTGCTGAGGGGTCAAGCATCATGCCCAAACCGCCTAACCCACCAAGGCCGCCCATTCCGTTTCCAGAATTCATGCCATCAACCATATTACCCAATTTTGGTAATAGACTCGAAAGCTTTGATTCTGGATCCATTTCAAGGCCATACAATCCATCAACGCCGGGAATCGGTGTTGGCACGGTTCCAATCTCGACACTGAGTGAGTCTGAGGTGGAATGGGCAGGATCACTAGAAACCAGTAAAACCCTCAGGCCACAATCAGCCAGATGAATGGCAGTCGCAGTTGATGTAGTGGTTTTCCCCACACCACCTTTGCCGCCAAATAGTAGCAGTCGCGCCATAGGCATGGCTCATGATTCAAAGTCTTTGAATTCAACGCCTCATATAGAATTCATGCATCGGTTTGATGAAGTAAAACATTTGCGGACTATACATGGCTTCAGATTTGTTATTATTCCAAATCTCAAGCATATCTGCACTAATCGGCATGACATTAGGGTGGCGTGGTGTGATGACTCGTTACTCAGGCTTTTACGATTTACCAACTGCTTGGAGTAACATATTCTGGGGAATATTGCTTGGTGGGATATATGCATCACAAATCTATACACAAGTAATCATACCAAATATTGAGTTTGAAGCAACAAATGAGACGGTGGTAAACCCGCTTAATCTATTACTGCTATGCCTTATCGCATCGATTATTGCCCACTTTATTCTTCGACGAAACCGTGTTAGAACAGGCAGTTCACAAACAACCAGCGGTTGGGCTCTTGGTTTAGCAATTGGTGGTATGTTTGCTATGGTTGTCATCTATGCAGTATTACGATTGTCAAGTTTTAACACTCAATTAGTCATAACAGTCGCACTTTTGGCAATATTGGGTCCAAGATGTGAGGCAATAATATCATCTCATCAGGGAAATCTTATGCTGATGGGTCGAAAATGGGGGGCTATATTGCGGGCAACGATGTGGCGCTGTGCATATGTAGTAATGTTCGCCTATGTGTTATCCGCCCCAATAGGCTGGATATTTATCATACCGGTGATGTTGATTTCTAATCGCGCATCAGAAAATTGGATTTGGAACTCGATTCCAAAAGCGGGAAAAAAACAGCTACGCAAGATTTGGGCTAGGCAAGCGCGAGAACGTAAATTAGCGAAGATTTCCGACAGCATGACCACCAACTATACCGAAAAGGAAAGTGAGTAGATACCTACATACAATCAGTAGTTTGAGATTTGGTAAAATATCACTGACTAAAGAAATAAACGCTTTGGTGGATATCCGCGAGCAAGCGTTATACAATGTCGTCAAAGCCGACCACCATGGGTACATGCCCTTATTGCCGGAGTGTTACGCTGCCCGGTGACACAATTTGCTATACTTGCGGTAGAGTTTTGGCAAACATTAAGTCAAAACAATTTGCTGCCGAGCAACAATTCAACCAAGGATCCATAGAAACAACTTACCTCAAGACGCACAAACCAACTAGGGCAGGAGTTGTCCAGACCCACACCGGCAGAAAGAAGAATATCTTGAAGCGAAGGAAAAACCGTTTTCGTAGTGTGGTAATGCTGGGACTTGTGGCATTTATCATGCTATCACCACAGGCTAGGGAGCTTGTTTTCAACAAGTGGGCTGGCGTAAGCGAGTATATACAATTAGCAGCTGCTCCATATCATCTTTATCCAATAGAAACAACATACACTGTTGGTGAAGTAGTTGAGGTTACCAACATCGGACCCAATGGCGTAGTATATGAGGAACTTATGATTCCACGTGATATATCAACTATTTATGGGCAAACCACGATGTTTGATTTCACAGATGATACTGATTCTTTACCGGCTCAGAAGATTCAAGAGATAATTGATATCACTTTAACTGTTAACAATGTTGATTACAGTATTCCACTACTTGGAGAGCCAGCAAGAATGCCCGCTGATAAATTAGTTACTGCAGATGGCCACGAAATCTGGTGGCCAGGTGTAGGTGTTGATGACGATATGTGTTCGGTTGACATCTGTGTGAAAATATCCCTTAACCTTCAACCGCAGGAAGATACCTTCTTCACTTATGCAGTTACTTTGAAGAGTACCTCATATTCATGGTGGTCATCTAATCGAGTTGACACTCGTGTTGGCGGTGGTGAATATGGCATAAACCTAGACAGGAGCGGTGATTTTTCAGACATTTTAGATCGTGGAGGCGGAGTTAAAGCCAGTCAATTTACCGACCCATTATGGTACGGAAAAGATAGAGACGACTACGCAATTAACAGCCAAGATGCCATAGTCATATCCACTGCACAGACCATTTCAGCAACGTTGCCTGAAGGGCTATCTGAAAATGCCTATGCGTTCGCAAGGGCTACATTTGACTACCTACACAAACACATACCGTATGATAAAAATGCCCCCGTAGAAGCCCGCAGTGGACCTGTTTGCCTTAATGACGGGCTAGGTGATTGTGACGAACAGACCAATGCATATTTGTCTATCTTGAGAACCAAAGGTGTACCTGGCTGGTATGTGCTCGGCGCCTTGACTGATTCGAATTATCAAAATTGGGAGGCACATGCCTGGGGATACATCCTACTACCGATGAGCGATGATTGGTGTAATTCGCGGAATATAGTCATAGATGATTGCTTCATTGAAGGTTCAGTTGATGTGGTAAATAACAAGTGGTTACTACATACACCAACCGCATTCATCGATTGGATTGAAGAGGCAGATTCGAGTGGCAACTTGGTTCACAACTACTTCCATCCAAAATATGTAATTGATGTGGACAGAACTAGAACCATCGAAACACTAGGATCAGCAGAAACTACTGGTGGAACCTATCAAATAAAGAAATTACCGGAAGTATTGAGGTGATAAATTGCGAATAATTATTGGCGGAGCAGGCAGAGTTGGAACAGAATTGGCGAGAGCCCTCAGAGCGGAAGAAATGGATGTTGTCCTGGTAGATTCAGATTCTAGAGCGGTAAAAAATGCCCAAAATCTCGACGTTTTAGTTATTCATGGCGATCTAACTACACGCGAAAAATTGAATGAAGCCGGTATCGGCGAAGCGGAAATATTCGTTGCTGCAACAAACTCAGATGAAAGGAATCTACTTGCATGCGCTCTAGCAGAACACGCACACTACCAGTATGCCGGACCAAAAGCAAAACCACTGCTATCTATTTCGCGAGTCAGAAATATGAATTTTCTCGAGGAGCAGAAGCTGGGGCACTTAACAAATTGGGCAAAAGTAAATCATGTCGTAAATCCATTAGACAGCGCGATTAAGCGATTACACACTGGCTTACGGTCGTCCTCTATTGAAGAGGTTATACCGTTTGGACACGATTCCTACATCATTGAGTTTAATGTGACAAAAAATGCTGAGGGAATCGTTTTCAATACACTCAGAGAGGCAAATTCCTCTATTGACGGCGATTTACCACTCATTGTTGGTGTCAAGCGGACTGGTGAAAAGAGCGTGGTGCCAGACGGTGACTTTGTGCTGATGCCCAATGATACCATT
>DUKK01000166.1 GCA_013329355.1 Candidatus Poseidoniaceae archaeon
GCTGGTTGACGCAAAGAATTCCATGTACCATTGGTCGCCAGTTCTCAGCGGGAAATCATATTTCTCTTTGGGAGGGTTATATGATGTGTCAAAAGATATTACTGCGACATCTTGTTCCAAAAATCCCAGATTTAACGGGCGAAACTTAACGTCCAGAGTAAATTCCGAATTGATAACTGCCATGTCTCTTACACGGATTATATCTTCACCGGTGTAGCCGATGTTCAATCGACCAGTGAAGCCCTCCAATGTGGCTCCATTGTTGCCTGAGGTAAATGATCCAGCAATTTCCATTTTGTACGCTAGAGTCTGAATGTTGTTGACATTGATAAAGAAAATATCGGTTACCTCGTAAACAGTATCGCCGGTAAGGGTATTTAGTGAGGCAGAAACATTTGCTTGCTGAATCAACTGTTGAACATCGAACTGCGTTTCGTAGGTGTAGCGGTCGCCGATTCTCCATGACGGAACATCAGGCCAGCCGTTAAGTGTATTTGACTCACTTACCTCAAACTCTGCAAGTTCAGCTTCGTCATCGATGTCATCAAACTTGGCTAATGGTGCTATCAATATTGTCAAAATCAAAAACACAGCCAATCCACGCTGCTTAAGCATGGTTATCCGATGAAGTCATATTACTTGAGAGAGTCGTTTCTCAGTCTACTTTTGTGACTTCAACCATTCATGGCCGTAATAATTCCATTGTTCCATAGACCAGCCATCCGGTAATCCCGTATCAGGTAATTGAGGTCCTGCAAGCAAATCATCAATTGAAATATCGTCGTCGGTAAGTGTTGTTGGTGGTTGTTGGAGTGCTTGTTCGAAGACGAATCCGGGTGGTGGTGTTGCCGGTTTACGCGCTATGGAATTAATTTGCCCGTCTTTGTCGAAGGCAGCATCCAAAGAATCTTGCTCCCAAGTTTTGACCTTAGTTGTATTACTACGTCGGCGGGCGATCAAGACCAATAGAAGTATCACAATTAGGGCCATGGCGAGTTGAGCTAACGGATTAGCGTCCTCACCAGCGAGCAGAGCACCGACATCTTCGATTAATGTTCGATCTGCAGGTCCGATGTCAATGATAATCTCTTTGAAACCTGGCTTTTCGGGATTTTCATCCCATACTATCGCTTTGACTGTAACCCGTCCCTCTTGTCTGAACACATGTTCGACTCTGGCGCCAACCAAGTCAGCGTCATTATCTTTGATACCGTCTCCGTTACTATCCACGGTTATGTCAGTGTCCCAAACGTAATTCAGACCTTCAATGTCATTGAGTGAATCAACTGTAGTTCTAGCATCTAAAATGCATTCCTGATAGGCTCTGCAATCAATCGTTTTGACGCGCACAATTGGTGGTATGTTGACCACATTAACCACGACAACTTCGCTTGTCGTTGCCCCATCATCGTCAGTGACATGGTACACTACGGTATGAGAACCACTTCGATTCCATGCATATGTGAAAACATCACCAACTATGTCACAGTCATCACTAGCGCCCCCTTGGCTATCACTATCAATTCCGGGGTCAACATCCCAGCATTTGATGAGTGATGGTAAATCACTGAAGGTGTCGGTAGAATTACCAGTTATCGTGATGGATTGTCCTTCAGCAATTGGTAGTATTGTATCAAGCGGTTGAACTACTGGGGGCACATTGCGGATATTGACCCATCGTTCGTTGGTTGAACTTGTTGCGCCATCATCATCCGTTACATCGAGTCTAATGGTATGCAGTCCAGAAGTCTGCCAACTCATGTCGAATTCTGTAACTCGACCTTCAAGGAAATAAATTAAATTCGGTTCGCGATTGTCTGGCCACCACGTATGGTCTAGGTTGTCAATATCATCTACAGAATCCTCTGCTTGACCTTTGATAGTTACCATTTGGTCTTCATCTAACTGCCATATTTGTTGTTCATCAGATTCAATGATAGCACCATTTCCATAGAGGTTGATGATAGTACTGTGAGGTGCGATGTTGGTAAATAGAATATCGATAAAAGCCTCTGTCTGGGCTAAATCATCATCAACACCCACTGCCTTGAATGTGTGATAGCCCTCTGTTGGTGCAGTAGTAGTGCAGGTTTTGGTGTAATATCCTTCCACACATTGAGCGTCCGGCCAGAATACATCGACGACTCCAGGAAACACATCCTCAGAATCGGTATCGTTAGCAAAAGCATAGAGTGTAATCGGGTGTTCAACTCTAGCTTCGCTGCGCATACTGCGTATCTCTAAGAGCGGAGCTCTATTGGTGATGTTTGCATATAGTATAGTCTCCACTTCGTCACGCTCTTCATCAACTACAGTTACTAAAATCGGATAATTGCCGTCATCAATCCAAGTCCAGTTGGTTTGACAACTGAGGCTTACTACCTCGATGTAAGCCCAAGACCTTGAACCATCATCATATGGTATATCGAAGATACATGAAACATTGCCACCGTCTTCATCAAAGCTAGAACTCGCGTTGATGAAAACCTCAACTTTGGTTTGTTCGGTGACATGGTTAATGGCTGGTGTTGGCAATCGGCCAACAAATAATTCGATAATCGCATAATCATTCATTGGATCTGCATCCGCAGCGTTGACTTCTTCAGGGTCTGATTCCCAT
>DUKK01000038.1:0-6839 GCA_013329355.1 Candidatus Poseidoniaceae archaeon
AAGGGACACTGAAAGGCATCGTAAGGTGTTGATAAACATTCAGCCAACGGCATTTTTCGATAACCCTTAAGGGCTACTAGAGGGGCGGATAATCAGGTCAAGTCCATGGTGGCAGAGGATACCGTTTTTTCAGTACTCTACGACAAATTTCTTTTTTGGGGCATCATCGTAGGAATTATCACTTTCGCGTGGTTATTATACGCGATGATTAGGTATCGTGCCAGCATTGTACCAGACACTACTGATCTAGACCATATTGTCGTTGGTTCCTTCCCTGTCGACCGGCATAACACCAAACTTGAGGTATTATTTTATGTCGTGCCAACTATCATTGTGGTATGGCTCGTAGTGCTTGCACTCGCATCTAACACTGCAGTATGGGTGATTCCTGATGAGGAAGAGGCTTTTGATGTCGAGGTCATTGGCCAACAATGGTTTTGGGAATTCAATTACAAAGATGAATTGACTTGGCAAGACGATGCTCGTTTGACAGGCATCGACGTTGTGTGGAGCGATAGCGACGATAATGTTACTATCCAGCATATAGCTAATACTGACGCCACCAATGTCACGATAACCGTTGGTCCAGATACAGAATCATACCCGCTCGATGTATCCACTGGTTCAACAATCATAGAGAAAACCTTCAGGAAATTCTCTGCTTTAGCGGTGGTAGTTGAGGACTCGACGGGTAACGAATTACATCGTTGGGGCCACATACCAATAAATCACAAATTATCCACGGCTGCAGGTGAGCATTTGATTATTCCATGCGATGATGAAGTCGTGCTAAATTTATTTTCTCACTCGTCTGATTACAGCGACCTAAACAGTACATATTGGGGTGTTCAACACTCCTTTTGGGTACCTGAATGGGGAATCAAGGAAGATTTAGTGCCTGGCTTGGAAGGTGGCACAGTCATGTGGTTCATGGCTGATGATCCCGGGACTTTCCCAATCCGTTGTGCCGAATATTGCGGACTGGACCACTCTAAGATGATCGGCTATGTGGATGTAGTCTCTCCAATCAGTTACGGTGCTGGATACTGCGACGATGATTCTGGCGTAGAAAAAGAAGGAGGCACCAACTAATGCGTGTCAGAACCATTACCCTACTATCAATTGTGTTAATTTCCTTGGTTATGGTACCGCAATTGGATGCTGCTCCTGGCGGGATAGGTTCAGCCGGTGACAACGGCTGTTCATGTCACGGCGGCGAGTCTTCAGATACTGTGGTGACAGTAACGGGCCTTCCGGAAGTATACAATTCTAGCGAGACATATCTGTTTACAGTAACTGTAACCAATGATGTAATGGAAATACACAACGGTGGTAGTACGGAAGGAGCAGATCCATGGAATGGCCGTGCTGGCGGTTTCAGATTATTAGCCTCCAAAGGAAGTGTAGTTTCTGTTGATCCCACGTTCGCTAAGGAGATGGACGGTGGCCTGACTCACACTGCTGAAAGTAACCACGTTAGATCATGGGATTTTGAGTGGACAGCACCTGCTGATGATTCACAATTTGTTGACTTTAAGATTTATGGCAATGCGGTAAATGGCGGCAACGGATTCAATGGAGATATGTGGAATAGTTTCGAGACCACTATTGCAGGTTTCTCAGCCGGTGAAATGGCACCGAGTGTCAGAGCATTAGTTCTCTTACTTACCGCCATCGCGCTCGCTCTAGGGTTGATTCTGCTCGGCGTGATGTGGGTTTACTACTCTCGAAACCCTGATACTTTCAGCATCTACAGTTTCTGGAGTTACCTCAAACCATGGTTAACTACAACCGACCACAAGCAAGTAGGTATCATGTATTTCTTGTATGGTTTCTTCTTCTTCCTGGTTGGTGGATTCTTGGCGCTATTATTCAGGATTCAACTAGCTGTTCCAGAGAATACTTTCCTTACTGAGACGGAGTATAACTCGTTCTTTACACTACACGGAACCACTATGATTTTCTTGGCTGCCATGCCAATGATAGCAGGTTTCATGAATTATGTTCTTCCACTGCAGATTGGCGCTAAGGACCTAGCATTCCCACGCATCAACGCAATGGGACTGTGGATGCTGGTATTCTCTAGCCCGCTAATCTATACTGGGATTTTCACTGGCGAAGCCGCTGACATCACCTGGGTTATGTATCCACCATATTCGTCGCTTACTGAAGCTAACCTTGGAGAGGGCTTGTCGCAATATGGTGCCAACTTGGGGACTACTGCGTTCTTATCAGGCATGTTCATGCTCGGTGCTTCATCAACACTCGGTGGTGTTAACTTTATCACGACCGTGTTTACTATGCGAGCACCCGGTGTTACATGGATGAAGATGCCGTTGTTCACATGGTCGGTATTCGTGAGCGTATTCATGCTTTACATGTCACTTCCAGCACTCATCATCGGTCTTGTATTCTTGCTGTTCGATCATACTATCGGCACGGTGTTCTTTACCAGTGGTGGAGATAGCTTACTGTTCCAGCATTTGTTCTGGTTCTTCGGTCATCCTGAGGTATATGTAGTGATTATTCCGGCATTCGGTATTGTCTCTGAGGTACTTGCGACCAGCGCTAGAAGGTCTATATTCGGCTACAAATCGATGGTATTTGCGATGGCCGGCATTGGTGTTGTTGGGTTCATTGTTTGGGGTCACCACATGCTAACTTCTGGAATGGATGCATTTTGGCGTGCTGCCTTCATGATTACTACAATGGCGGTTGCAATACCGACGGGTGCTAAGATATTCAACTGGTTAGCAACCATATGGGGTGGCAGTTTAGTCATGAAAACTCACACTCTGTGGTCCCTAGGTTTCTTAGTTACTTTCACGCTTGGTGGCATCTCTGGAATGTTCTTCCCAGTTGCTGGATTAGACGTTCACTTCCATGATTCCTACTTCGTTGTCGCACACTTCCACTATGTATTCATCGGTGGAACTGTGTTTGGAATTTTGTCTGGAGTGTATTACTGGTATCCGAAGGTAACCGGTAGAAAACTCAATGAAACCCTCGGCATGTGGCATTTCCTGATTGGTTTCTCCTCATACAATGCGGCATTCTGGCCAATGCACAAGCTTGGTATCATGGGTATGCCGAGAAGAACCCACTCTTATTTGGAGGAAACCGGCTTTGCAGAATACAATCTAGCGGTTAGCATCTTTGCGTTTATCTTCGGATTAAGTCAACTACTCTTAGTATGGAATATTTTCGCATCCGGGCGCAGTGGCGAGCCTGTTGGTAAAGATCCGTGGGGTGGATGGTCGCTTGAATGGTCAACAACCTCGCCGCCGCCAACCCCGTCATTCCATGATATCCCAACTCAGGGCGATATGAATGAATTGTACGGTCATCACAACCATGATGAGGACAAGACGACGGTAGCCGAAAAATTGTGGAAAGCCAAACCAAAGGGGGCTGAATGATGAGCGGTTTCAATAATCATGTTGACAATTCCGTTTGGGGCAGAGCCGTTTTGATGGCTGGAGCAATACTGACTATTGGCATTGTTGCTTTCGCCGCATTGGGACTCGGCGTTGGGAGCGTCAAGCACGACGAGTATATGGAAGCCAAAGGTGAGTATAAAGAGGCATTAAAAGACACTTCTCTGACTGAGAGCGAGCTATACAAGATTCATCACCATGAAATCGACGCTCACCTATCATATCTGACCTACTGGGTCGCAGGAGTTACAATACTCGCAATCAGTGGGATATACGCGATTTTCTTGGGTGTTGGTGGCTTCTTTAATTCCATACAGCCACAGGAAGATCACGGGCATGACGATCATCATGATGATCACCACGACGATCATCATGGTTCTGCATCACCGATAGTATTCTGTGCTGGTGTGTTACTATTCTTGATAGGCTTCCCTGATTTTGTTGAGGGGATGAGAGCACTGCTCTCTCAAGGTGGCACTTTCGCCCCGGGCGATATGGTGCTAAGCACTATCGGTTTGACCATTATCATGATTGGTGTTGCTAATTGGTGGCGTGAAGATTTGCCGTTCATCGGATATGGTGAGCAAATCGCTACATCTGCTCCATTCGAAGGTGAACACATCAGAAAAGCTGGATTATGGGTTTTCATCATGTCTGAAGTCATGGTATTCGCAACCTTCTTTTCATCATACCTGAGAATACGCACAGAATGGTGTACTAAGTGGGCATTCGATGAGGGTAGATGCGGTGTCGGCATGACTGAAGGTGACATTGTGATGACAGCATCAGATTACCTTCGACCAGACGGTCATGCTGGAACGGGTGACTTTTGGACTATGCTACCAGGCGCAGTCAATACTTTTGCTCTGATTATCTCATCATATACTATCGTCCTGGCGCTGAAGACAGCCAAATCAAAGGATTGGGAAGCACCCAAAGGCGCATTGAAGTTCCTCTTGCCCGATAAGAAAACGGCGGTTAGAAATTACCTCATTGCGACCTTAGCCCTTGGTTCAATGTTTATTGTCTTGAAGCTTGTTGAATGGAGCCACTTAGTCGCTGAGGGTTTTACCGTTGGCACGGTTCAAGGTTCAATTTTCTATGTTGCTACCGGCGCACACGGTTTGCACGTATTCGTGGGATTGTTAATAATGCTGTATCTAGTATTCAAGGCTGACACGATTGGTTATGATGAAGACAACGGTCAAGGAATCGAATATTTCGGTCTCTATTGGCACTTTGTTGATCTAGCGTGGGTAGTAATCTTCCCAGCATTCTATTTGTATTGAGGTGATTAAATGGGCGAACATGCAGTAACAGGATTAGAAAAATGGCTACTTGACAAAACTGGCAAAGACATCTACTTCTGGAATTTCCAAGTATTGATGTTCTTTACTCTGTTTGAAGTAGCTGCTGTTTTCTTTACCGAAATCCCTGGCACCAGCATTGCAATAACTAGATTCATGGTTTGGGGCATACTTATTGTTGTTGGAATAATCAAGGGTTATGGTATTGCTGCGTACTTCATGCATTTGCGCGGTGACCCTAGAATTTACACCAGAACAGCGCTATTTCCGGTGCTGTTTGTTCTACTGATGATGTGGGGCATTGGATTGTCTAACCCTGAAGCAATAACAGAGTTACCATCATGGTGCACACCCGATTGGGATTACGCGACAAATAGATGAAGCATTGATATAACTCCAGCCTCAGGTTGTTGCATGGTTTCCAAAAAGTCACTGTTAGCGGCTATGGTTATACTGATGTTCTGCATCTCTGCTATACCAACTGCTACGGCTTACAAAGGCTACCAATTGTCAAGGGGTCCAGTGGATGATTTTACCCTTACCAATCAGGATAACTTACAGATGAACCTAACAGACTTCCGGGGCGACGTCGTGGTAGTTGCGTTCATCTTCACCAAGTGCCCAGATGTTTGTCCAATTATCACTCAACTACTGCGCACCGTTCAGGATGAACTCGGTGAGGAGTACCAACAACATGTCTCGATTATTTCAGTTACAGTTGATCCCGGCTACGATACGCCCGAGCAACTCAAAGCCTACACTGAGATGCACGGTGCAGACTGGCCCCACCTGACTGGTGAATTGGCATATATGGAAGGTATATGGGACAGTTTTGGTTTAGTCGTCCAGAAAAATGTCCTTGCTGCTCATTTGGGTGAAATCAATGGTCACCAGTCAGCTGATTCTACGGTAGTCTTTGTGAACCAATCTGGCGTTGTTGTTGAATTGATGAATACACCAACTGCTTGGTCAACTACTAAATTCGCTGCCCAAGAGGCTGGTTGGGAATTGAACTATTCGGTCCATTCAGAATATGGCACTATGCTGACCGGCATCAACGGAATCGACGCTCCAGAGGATTATTCTTGGTATTGGAAACTAATGGCTTTCAATTCCGAGACAGAGTCTTGGGACGAGTCCGCTGGGGGCGTTGATTCGGTCGAACATCCAAACAGTGCTAATGTTGCATGGTTGGCATCGACAGCCGACGCTTCACTACTGGAGACTCCGAGTGACAATACCTCGTCAGTGTCAGTAGTTTTCCCCGACAATACCTCCACCAGCCAGGTTATCACAGAATACACTGGCTGGCAATTAACCACTTCAGCATTTGACGGCGCAGGCATCAGTTTCACGGCGCCGGAGTCACAGTGGGGCCATTATATGGAGACCATTGATGGTGAGTCTCCTGCCGATGATAACAATAGTTGGTGGTGGGAATTGCATCAGTGGAATGAGACCTCGACATTATGGGAATCAAGTGATGTCGGAATGGATTCAATCGTCGATCCAACCTATCTTGCATGGGCGCCAAACTATACCGATGACTCGACAATCCCTGCGCCGGGAGCCTACACCGAAGACAACGGCCAAGTCTGTAACGGGCACGGCTGGGAAATGGGCAGTGGTGCAAACAAACACTGCATGTGTAATGAAGGATATGAGTGGCCAGAAGACTCAATGTTATCGTGCGTGCTCGCAGATGTTGAAGAGGAATACTATGTCGGACATTCTACCACGACACTAATTCTAGACACTCAGAGGCGTCCGGCAATTGCCTGGACTGGAGACAGCTGGAACGTCCAGGAGTTCATTGGTGACTTAGAGAGCTTAGTTGAAAATGAAGGTTTAGTTGAGGTTGAATCAAGCGGAATTCCCGGTTTTACCGCTATTGCTAGCATCGCAGCAATCTCCATTGCTGCCATCAGAATAGGTAGAAAACAACTCAACAAAGAGCGATAATTGGTATTAATTGCCACTAAATCCATAGGGCAAAATACTACAAAGAGGAATCATTCCGCAGATTTGTTGCAGAGATCGCATAGCCCGGTAGTGCGGTGGACTTGAAATCCACTGTCGTAAGACGCGGGGGTTC
>DUKK01000038.1:7134-7257 GCA_013329355.1 Candidatus Poseidoniaceae archaeon
CACTGTCGTAAGACGCGGGGGTTCGAATCCCTCTCTCTGCGCCAATTCGATTAACTAAACAAAGAAGTTTTGACGATGGAAGAGTTCTCAAACTAAATCCTCTTTAGACTAATCATGCGGAGG
>DUKK01000107.1 GCA_013329355.1 Candidatus Poseidoniaceae archaeon
ATAACAAGTAACATAACCGCTTGAACCGTCATTGAAACCTTCACATCCTTTGGCTTAGCCTTGTAGGCACCTTTAATTTGCAAGGGAATCGTTCGTATGAAATGATGATAGACGTTTCTGCCCCAGGGTGATGAGGTAGGATCTCTAGACTTAGCCCAGTGCTTGTGATGAGTATAATTGTGCTCGATTGTGAAATGCAGGTATAATACGCATAGCAAATCCAAGCGTGACAGCCACCAACTCGCTGAGCGAGGTCGCCTGTGTCCAAGTTCGTGGGCAGTAACGATGCCAGAGGCACCGCTGCTCAGTCCAACTGATAACGCTCCTAACCAAACGAACGGTGTGTAATTTACTAGTGCAGTGTACAATAGCACTACTATTACCAATGGAACTAGAATTGCGTGAGTATGCACAATGTAATTGAATGCTTTGCCTTCCTCCAAGGGGTTTGTATCGGAGCTCTGGCCGGCAATCAAATCTAATACTGGATAAACTCCGAGAGCAAGGTACAATGTTGCACCCATCCACCATCCACCGGCAAGGATACCGACAATGGTAACCAGTGGCGTTATTAGCCCGATTAAATGTGGTAACCACCGACCCATGGTTACCCGATAAATCGGTCAGTTAAGGAGGTTAGTATTGGGTTAGAGTTACTTTCGCCGAAATATTTTACCCAGCCAACTAGGAAAGAGCTCAATACCACTGCGGTAGATTTGGTCATCCATTATCCTGTTAACATACTCGTCTAGATATTGGTCCATTCACTCACTTCTCCTCATACTATACGAGCCTCTTTCATTCACAGCCCAACGAAAATCTGCAATACCTTGCAAAATTTGTTGTAGCCAATTACCAAAAATGCCGCTGCGATATTCTTGGTGTTGCATTACATTTTCAACATACACTTCCAATTCCCGATCCATTGTATTATCCTCACTTTATTTTTTACACCTAGAGTATATTAAGCAGTGGTAAAAAAGCCAACACAAAGATGCATAATTAAAATCAGATGTTGTAGTTAACACCTAAATTAGGTTTCTATCTGGTCAAATAACCAGCGATAAAAGTCTTATTTGAGCCCAAAAAATAAGGTATTGGCTTGATAACTAAAACACCCAACGCCTAGTTGTCCGAGCCTAACCCGAACCCACAAGGAACCGAGGCAGATGGCTCAGGAGTTGATACCAGATGGGTATGGATTTAGCGCTGAAAGCAAAGTTACAGAAACAAAGATACCACATTGTTGGTGAACACGGCGGCGTCAAAGTATGCCACTGGACTAAAGAGTCACTATTGAGAGACAGACAGTGCTACAAAGGTAAATTCTATGGTATTGCGAGCCACAATTGTATGCAAACCTCGCCGGTCGTTGACCAGTGTAACCTTGCGTGTACATATTGCTGGCGAGAACCACACATGGATACTCTAGAACTCACCGACCAAGATCCGCTAGAATTACTCTACGAATCTGTGCGTGCCCAGCGTAGACTGCTGTCTGGGTTCGGTGGTAACCCAAAGGTCGCACGAGAAAAATGGTTAGACGCCCAAAACCCAAAACATGTAGCGATATCACTCAATGGCGAGCCAACGCTTTACCGTAGGCTCGGCGAATACATAGATCTGTGTCATAAACATGGCATGACAACCATGTTAGTAACCAACGGGACATTCCCTAAAGTTTTGGAACGACTAGATCCGCTGCCAACACAACTCTATGTTTCTGTTGACGCCCCAAACAAGGAGATTTTCAACAAAGTTTGCAAGCCAAAGTGGAATTCTCGCGCATGGGAGCAATTTGAAAAGACCATTGATTTGCTACCTTCATTGGACACGCGCATAGTTGCTCGCCACACCTTGATGAAAGGCATCAACATGAGTGACAGAAATATCCGGGAATTTGCCGCACTTGACAACCGTGCTGACCCCGACTTTATCGAAAACAAAGGCTATGTCTTCGTCGGAAATAGTCGAGAGAACCTTAGTGCAGAAAATATGCCAAGCCATGATGACATCATGGAGTTTTCCGCAAAGATTGCCCCCTTGACCGGAAGAAAAATTCTTTCCGATTCCAAACCGAGCAGAGTTGCACTAGTTGGACAGCAGATTACTCCCATACCAATCCCGAAACCAACCATGTTCTTCCCGGAAGACCTAGGGATAGCACCACCTGTGAAGCATTTACCAATCATTCAGTAAGTGGAAACTGAAGGATTGCGTCGCCAACGTGCCATTGAGGATATTTCTTCATACAAACTAAAAACTCACTACTGTTCAGATTATCCGCCAACCAATGATGGATATCAGTCCAACTCTGCGTATCGAACCACTCTCTATCATGATTAGCAAATTGCCTAACGAACGGAAACAGTGCGTCGCTTAGTGCTGTTGAAATGCCTTTATTGATTACATCATCAAGATCGTCTAGGTATGATTTAGCTGAATTTCTGTGCATAATCGCGTCAACATTGCCATATCGATTTGGGTACTTATACCGGTCGAGGTGGAACTTGAATTCGTTATCATTACGGTTGACCCAAGAGTCTTCCATCTCATCCAGTTCCCAATCTAACACGTGTTGCATAATTTCGAGGCTCTCTTCAATCACCGTACCGTCTGGCAGCAGCAGCACTGGGACAGTACCTTTTGGTGATATTTTCATCATCTGTTCAGGTCTATCTCGAAGGATTACTTCACGATGCTCACAGAGATATTCAGACCTAACAATCGACATCCTTGCCCGCATAGCATATGGGCAACGCCTAAAGCTATACAAAATCGGCAAATTTTGACTAGTCATGTTGAATCTTACCTTACGAGTTGGTGTAAGTTGCTCTGCGCCCTTCAATCAAGGCAGAAAGTCCTTCAAGCGCATCTCTGGTGGAAAAAATATCAGTCAATTTTGATAATTCTATGTCGAGTCCCTGAGCTAGTGTTGTGGTTGCCGTGATATCGATTAACTCACTCGCCATCGACAGAGCAATTGGGGCAGTGTATTTCAGATTCTTTAATTGACGGGAAATCGACTTATCCTCAGAATCGTAACCATCAGGACAACCGCCAGATAGCAAGGTAGCAAGGTTCGCATCACTGTAAAAATCAGTAGCAAATTTTACTACTTCGCTTGCTTCATTGGCTGGTTTTCCTGCATACTTATGCTCCGGTTTCCCTAGAGCGACACAAGTATTGGTGATGTTTTGAACCTCTGACAAATCAACAAGGTGAGTAAGCAGCCCGATGTCAAAAGCCATTTGAGCGGTCATAAAGTTGCCACCCAATACCGCCCATCTCGCTAACGGAATACCAGAAATTCTAGCCGGGCGTTGCGAACCACCGAGACCAGGATAAATGCCAATAGAGGTTTCTGGAAAGCGAAATTGTGTTCTGCGCGTCCCGATACGGTAGTCACAACACAGGGCTAACTCCAAACCGCCCCCAAGTGCCAGACCGGTTGTGAGGGCAATCGTGGTCTTAGGTGAATGCTCAATCGAATTTAACACTCTGTGCCCATTGCTGGTGAAATCAACAATGTCAGGGATTGAGTTGGACCTTATTTTATCAACAAAGAATTTTACATCTGCGCCGGCAATGAAAGCTTTTCCTGCACCGTCCAAAACCATAGTGTGAACCTCATCGTTATTGTTGACTGCATCGACTGCGCTACCGAGTTGCGCTATTACGGTCTCATTCAATGCATTCATTGCTTCTGGCCGATTTATCGTGATTGTTGCAATTCCGTCACTTATCTCAGTATCGACGTAGGAGAAATCCCAAGTGTCATCACTATTAGCCTGCTTAGCAAAGAATTCTGGAATCTGCCAGTTACTATTACCCGCTTCGTCTTGGCATAATTGTAAGTATTCTTGCGCCATTTCAAACGACTGCGTAACACCCACCTTGTTCATTAATTCAAACGGTCCTCGAGCCCATCGCAAACCTACCTTAGCCCCACGATCGACATCTTCTATGGAACATACCCCCTCATCAACAATCTGGGCTGCAACACCAAACACCACGCCGTATAATCGGCGTGAAATCTGCTCAAATTGCTCCTCAGAATATGATTCATTTTCATCAATTTCCCACTGATTGTTAGCGCTGACCAGTTGCCTCAGATTAGCCGCCCCTGTATATCGTGGTGTTGCGAGTTGCTCCGCCAAGTAATCGGTTGAGTGTAGCGCAATTGGTGGGCCTGTGAGATTCATCAGCCCAAACGGTCCAAGACCAATCCTGAACGCCTTGCGCGCAACCGCATCTATCTGTGCAGCAGTTCCATGACCCTCCTCGAGCAGCAAGCAGGCCTCATTAAGCCATGGCACAAAGAATCGGTTGACTACGAATCCTGGTCGATCTCCGCAGACGATAACTACCTTGCCGAGCATCTTACAATATTGGACAACTCTGTCAATGGTCTGTTGACTGGTTGATGCAGCCGGAATAACCTCTACCAACCGGTTTTTTGCCGGATGATAGAAAAAGTGCAAACCGACAAACCGGTCAGGTCTTCCAGTTGCCTCAGCTAGTTCGTTAACCGAAAGCGAAGAGGTATTAGATGCTAATATGGTTTTTTCCCCGCATGCTGTATCCAGGGTCTGAAAGACTGCAGTTTTGACATCAAAATCCTCGAATACAGCCTCGATAACTAAATCGGTATCTTCAGCAGTTTTCTCTACCCCAACAACCCCGGTGATGCGTGACTTAATCTCAGCAACTTGTTGCTCCGTGAAAATACGTCTGCCGATTGCCTCACCTAGAAAATCAGCGATTATACTCTGTCCACGGTCTACCCATTGTTGCTCTCTGTCTACCATTTGCACGTCAAATTCTTCTTGAGCAGACTTCTGTGCTATACCTGAACCCATGTTTCCGGCCCCGACTATTGCTACACGTTGGATTGGTTGCATGGTGTGGGCGAATAACAAGATGTTCATGAATAATGCGTATCGATGGATTCACATCAATTAAGCATTTAAGCGGAGTATAATGACCC
>DUKK01000008.1:0-1438 GCA_013329355.1 Candidatus Poseidoniaceae archaeon
TGGATACTACTGGACTGGTGATGAGGTTGGCAATCTATGGTCTACCAATAGTGCCGGTGCAGTAAATTATTCAATCGGCGACGGAAAGTTGAGGCACTCGCCGCTCCATTTGCCCAACGGAGATTTACTCCTACACTTACAGACTAGTTCCGGCAGCACTATATTTCAATTTGATATTCAATCGAACACAGTTACTGCAATAACAGAATCTGGCTTCAGTCCCGGTAAACCAATTCTCGTTGACGGTTATATCATTACTACGGATTCACAATATGTCACTTCACTGGACTGCGCAAGCGAGTGTTACGTGGTAGATTTTGAGTCATTTCATTCAAATGGTGAAATCTCTGAGGTGTTTGGCAAGATTGTTCTGCCAAGGAACACAGTTGAAGGAGGTTATGGTCAATTTTCTCTGTTACCTAACGGTGAGTTAGAAACACTCGGACTAGCAACCTACAGCGATGATTGGTATGGCACAGCGGGGGTTGAATCTCAGATAATTGACGGACAAAAGTTCCTTCTTTTAGTAAACGATAATGCCAATTTGAAACTATACTCAACCGATGCCCCTAAGCCGATCGACGCCGATAGCAGCGACAACCAGTGGGACACAATTTTGGTGCTACTTTGTGCCCTGGTTTTGATATCTGCCACCAGTATAAACATGCTAAGAGAGAGGTTTCAATCAGCGTTCAAGTTTTTCATTCTATTCTGTACCGTTTTACTATACTTCACCTTAGAAGAAGTTATTCAAAGTTGGTCTGAATTAATCAACGACGAGGTTCCTGCATCGGAAATCTGGGATGACGAATGGCCGGAAGAATGGCTAGGTACACAAATTGTGATTTTCGAGTTTGCTGACCAAACCGTTGTGTCAGGAGGGCTACTGGACTATGATACAGTTCTCACGCTGACTGAAGCTGCCGCAGAACAACAAGGCTTTGAGGTTGCGATAGTGGATAGTAGTCTCGGTAAGTATCTTGTGAGTATTGACGGTAGTGCGGGCGAAGGCTGGGAGTATACAGTGAATGGTCAACCGGGCGTAATGTCTGCCGAATATAGTACGGTTGAATCTGATAGCGTTATCTCTTGGATACAACTCTAACATAGGCAATGCTCAAGAAACTCAACCGCTAGGGCCAATCATGTTCCAGTCGTATGGTATCCACGGGCCGGTCTTAGGACCCATCACAGGATTGGTCATCGACATTGTATTACTGTCGCTTGCCTTTTGGATGTTAGCGTCCCCAGATATGCGAAAACCGAATAATATTCTTACTTTCATTACGCTTGTCGCTAGTATTTCACTACTGCGAATAGTGATGGTCCCGCTGCCTAATATTCAGCCGGTCACCGTTGCTGCGTTGATTATTGGTGCCCAATTAGGCCCTCGTCGAGGCGTTGCGTTTGCAGTTTTGGTTACCATGATTTCCAATTT
>DUKK01000008.1:1848-8240 GCA_013329355.1 Candidatus Poseidoniaceae archaeon
TCAGATGGGAAGTTGGTATTGAACAAAGCTTATGGTTATGCAATATTCTGTGCCTTTTTGTTTGATTTCATAGTTTCACTCAGCGTTATTGGAACTGTATCACTTAGCGAATTCATGATTTACTTACTCAACGGGATCCCATATGATCTTCTTCATGCATTTGGAAATCTTACTTTTGTAGCTTGGTTCGGTATCTGGTTTAGTGATTCCATTGCCAATTTCCAAACCATGGAAGAAATTGAACAAACTGTAGTAGATGGATATGTCACGAGAACATGATGGTCCATCAATGGCTCTCATAGTCAGAAAAGAGTTGCAACTATCCAGCGGCAAAATTGCCGTTCAATGCGCTCACGCAGCGGTTAGTTGTGCTCTAATAGCGAAGAAAAATGAAGTTAGAATTATGGAGCGCTGGCAGGCAAATGGGGCGAGAAAAATCTGCTTAGAGGTTGAGGATTTAGCAAGTATCAAGTCGATAATGGCTCGCGCTAAATCTGCAGGTATAATCACACATTTGGTCAAAGACGCAGGCCATACTGAAGTTGCGGCTGGAACGATAACGGTACTCGGAATTGGACCAGGGCCACGTAACAGTATCGACGCGTTAGTTAGTGATTTGAAACCATATTAACGGTTGTGACTGATGTGGGTTTGCGTTCGTTCATTCATCGTCTTACTGCGCCCAAAGTTTACTCTGGATATGTTGATAACGCGGTCAAAATGGTGTTGGTCGTCAACAGTGAACTAAAGATGGGCAAAGGTAAAATCGCTGCTCAGGTAGGTCACGCTGCCGTTTCAGCAACTCTCAAAGCTGGGCAATATAATCCCCTTGAGCTAGATTCATGGTTAAAATCCGGCCAGAAGAAAATTTGCGTAAAAGCAAATTATGATGAAATAAAGCAATTAGTATCTAAAGCAAACCTAGATGGCATCCAAACCGTTGAGATTACTGATGCAGGTAAAACTCAAATTCCTAGCGGCTCCTTGACAGTGGTTGCGTTTGGTCCTTGCGAAGAGGAAAAGTTAGAATCGCTTACTGGGCATCTAAAATTGTTGTAAAAGCCGCCTAGTTCATCAATGATGGCCGTTTGGTTAAATCATGCGAGAGTATAACCTCGATAGAATAGACCTTCGCAGTGATACGGTGACCCAGCCGACCAAGGCAATGAAAGAAGTAATGATGAAATCTGTTGTTGGCGACGATGTTTTACAAGACGATCCAACTGTCAAACAATTGGAAGATAGAGTCGCTAAAATGTGTGGCATGGATGCGGCACTATTCGTCCCCTCCGGAACTATGTCGAACGCAATTGCAATCAGAGCTCACACCTCTCCCGGCGATGAAATAATCATGGAGAGAACGAGCCATATTTACCAGTATGAAGGAGGTGGCTATGCAGCATTATCCGGAGTATCTGTTGCTCTGATCGATGGGGAAAAAGGTCAACTTACCGCTGAATCAGTTGCGAAAGCAGTCCGTAAGGCAGAAGGCAGTTTGGGGCATTACCCTGATGGGACATTGGTCTGTGTAGAAAATACTGCTAATCGTGGTGGGGGCACCTGCTACGATCAACAAACCCTTGACGCCATTGCTTCGACCGCGCGCGAGCATGGCTGCGCAATTCATATGGATGGAGCGAGGATTTTCAATGCATCAGTAAAAATGAATACCCCAATAGATAGAATGTTGCGTGACTTTGATTCGGTTTCTATCTGTTTGTCAAAAGGCCTTGGCGCACCAGTCGGTAGTCTACTAGTTGGGTCAGAGCAGTTTATTGCTAAGGCAAGCAGGTGGCGGAAATTATTCGGTGGGGGTATGCGACAATCTGGTTTCTTAGCAGCATGTGGTCTGTTCGCTCTAGATCATCATGTTGAGCGATTAGCAGAAGATCATGAGCGAGCAAAACGTCTAGCAATTAGTATTAACCAACTTGACGGATTTACCATTGACTTAGACTCAGTTGAGACCAACATGGTGTATATAGACAGTGAAATGGGAGCAAAAAAACTAATGGAGGAATTAGCTAAACAAGGGATAGACGTTCTAGATGTTGGACCGACTGCCGTACGCGCTGTGGTCCATTTGCATGTCACAGACTCGGATATAGATCAGGTAATCCACGTTTTCACTAATTTGGCTAGTTAGATTAATTGGGCCTCGAAAATATGGCCGCACAGAGTATTGCTCCTAGGGCAATTAGCACTCCAAAACCAGGAATGGCGTTCTCGTTTTCATCAGAGGAGACTTCCTCTGGCGCTTCCGGTATGCTCATAACATATACCAAGTGAACTTCTAGGTCATTGCCATCATACGCTGACGGGATTTCTATAGTTGCTGAGCCAGATAATTCGGTTCCTAGGTCTGTGATATTACGCACGATGTCATGATAACTACCGGCACCATTTCCACCGTCTGAAAATTGAGCGGTGTCCTCGACAAACCATGCGTTTACATTGAGAATCATATTTGGATATAGTGACATATCTAGGTCTAGGTTCCAGTTAATAATTCCAAATCCATCTGGTATTTCGCAATTACAATCCGCTTTTGGGGTCCACGCAAATGAAGATAATGCATTACCCAGCCCTAATGGAGTTGCAATCATTGATCGATAATCGCTTTCTAGGGAATCAGAGTCAGGTAAAGTTCCTGCTTTCTTCGTGGTTCCATTAAACGCTACCAATGGGGGCACTGATACCTGATAACGCTGGGTGAGATAGGCTGAAGCAAAATCGTTTCCCAATGGGTCCTCGTGGTCAGGTGAGCGATGGAACTCGTACTTTTGGACGAGTCCTTCGAATTCAAGATCATCCAATACCGCCTCAGCCTGCAAACAATTATCGCACCATGTCGCAGTAAAGTCTTCTGCAATTGCGGGCAACTCATCGATTGGCGTGGCGTCAGTTGTCAGGTTGTCAATCAAGCTGTGTTGGCCGCCAAATACCGCACCGGTATTAGTCGGCTCGGCAGGCTTGGCATGGGTCGAAGGCATTGCCATAGCCAGTATTAAAAAAATCACAACGATGGTAAAAATTCTGCGCATAAAATCTCCATCTCGCACATTGCTAAGAAACCATCTGTAAATTGCATTGATGGATTTTCGCATAAGATGATTGCTCCAACAACAGTTTTCAATAACTAGTTCGACTCTGGATAACCTTACTGGGGATTGGTTGTGACGGAATCATTGTATCTTGTTAATCATAAGCCTATGCTTACTGGTGTAAAGATATTCCACTGCTTAAGTCGATTGCTGAGGAATAATATGATGCAGTTTCTATCGCGTGTATCCCTAGGGCAAGTCTTCAATAGGTGTCGCCAAAGGTATACTTTCAGGAGGGGTAATGTTGCATATTAGTGAGGATAACCCTTCGATGCTATCGGTTGAACCCATTGCGAGTGGACGATTAATTCCTGACTGGCTTGTGACAGATTTAATCATTAATCCTAATACTAACAAACTGATTATTTACCCCTCGGAAAACGCTAGGAGAGCATGCTTGGCCAAACTTTCCGAGCATATTTCATCAATTGATACTTCAAAACATTTAACTCTCAAGCGTCTATTTAGCTCACTTTTTCTCGACCTTAGATTGCCGAATGTAATGGATAATGACAGTCTATTGTTCTCTCTTGTCCATCAAACCATGGCAAGGTGGGCCAATGCGGGAAAATTTCCACTAATGTTTACTGCGGCGGAAGGCAGAAAGTGGAGTGAGTTTAAGACTGAAAGGTTACTTCAATTGCATGAAGAATTAAGTGAATTAAAATCTCCATGGAATTGGGATAACGATCCCGGTGTCAAGGAGTTTAGATCATTGATTTTGCAACTCGAAAAACGGACCAAAAAAACCCATCCGCATTTGATGAAGCAACATCTATATGAAAAACTCCTAACTTGTGACGAGATTCCATTCACACTAAAGGGATTAAGTGGGGTCATAGTGCTAGATCACAGTCCAGAGTTTAGTGAAATGGATAGAGAATTACTAAACTTAGTTTCCAAAATAATTCCAATTCATCAACTATGTAATACTGGCTCTTTTCGGTTAGGTTTTCATGGCGCTTATATTCAAGACGTTGAGTGGTCAACCGAGAAGACCTTACCGATATGGTTACCGGCCCACGAACTGTCTCCTGAAGTCGATGAATTGGAATGGAAATCGGATGCTGGTGTTGAGAAGGCAACAACATGGCATAGAATTTCATTGGAAAGAAAAGAACATCACATTTCTTCTACCATCGAATTGGTTACTGATTATTTAACAACCACTCAAGGTAGTATAATTATCGTCGATGCCGCAGCAGATAAAAACCAAAATTTTTGGGCAGCTAGATTGAATGATTTAGGTTTACTTTGCAATCTTCACTCGAATAGATTGCGCGAACAATCCTCAATCGCCGGATTGCTAAATGCTTTGAATATGGGCGAAGGATTGGAATCGTGGTCTTTTAATAAGCTTAGACGACTAGTCGAAAATACTAGTTTCCCAGTAAAGTTTTCACAATTATCAAAACTTACTCACCCAATGTTCCCAGATTGGAAACCGATACCTCATCTAGATATTTTGCAGAACATATCACTAAATTTCCATGTTTTAGGAGGCCCAGGGGCGCTCGAAAGGTGGACATACACGTTATCGATCGCAAAACCACCCTTAGGTAGCGATGAAGAATTAATGAAGCAAAGGTATGAGGAAACTCAGTGGTGGCTGGCAAACGTCGTGAGAATATGGGCTCCGCTTTGTCATGAGTCAAGTGAGTTGTCAAAAAGGGAGCATTTCGGGTGCTCTTCAGCAGTTAAGCTGCCACTAACTGAACCAGTTAAAGATGGCACTGAATGGCTTAACATTATTTTCCAAGCTCTTGATTTAGCTAAACTTGCCGGACATGAAGCCAAGTTTTCCAGAGCGATTCCAGCCCTTCAAATGGTATATGAAGAACACCATCGAATTCTTCGAGAGCTCAACCAATTAGAATTCGATTTACCCGCTGACTTTGACAAATTTATAAAACACATTTTGCGAATAATAGACAAAACTGAGCTACCAAGTGGTAGAACAGAATCACAAGACATTGCTATATTAACCCCTGAGCAAGCGTTTGGAATGGAGGCAGATTTAGTTATTTTATCTGGTCTAGATGCTGAATCTTGGTCGATGAAAGCACCTAAAGTGCCGTGGCTTGATACCGAATCAAGGTTAAAGCTGGGGATATTAAATCAGGATATCGAGATTCGTAAAGCTAGACATCACCTAAAGCATTTACTTAATGCTGCTAAAGTTGTTGTAATATTAGATACCACGTCAGATGATGCAGCAGGTCCTTGCGCCCCGCTTGCGGAGTTTTTACAATACCAGAAGAATATCCAACAGTTCCAATCAATGAAAAAGATTCCATCATTTGTCAAATCAGAAAATTATCATGTTGATAATTCAGACAGGCCTTGGGACTTATCCACCTCACATAAAACCGAGCTACGGGGGTGGCTAACGCCCCGTCCTTTTTCCATGACCATGTCTACGCAAGGCGCAATCGGCAATCGCTCGGGCGACAGAGGAAGAGATGCTATACAGAGGGCAGGGCTTAAACTAGTCAATAATCAGGAAGCTAATCGCGCACCAATCTCATTGACTAACTTAGCAAAAGCGCACGAGTTTGAGATTTATAATGATAGATTGAAGCGCCAACCGAGTCACAAAACTATCAAAAGAGGCGAGTATTTGGCATGGGAATCTAGAAATTTCATGGTCTCGGTTGATAATTTAACATTACGCCCTTCCCAGTCCCAAGCTGAAATGGTTACTACTGATAGTAAATCATGGCCACACCTTGGAAAAAAAGGATCGAGGTCCAATAGTCCAGCAATTGACCCTAGGCCTCTGCCACCATTCGACTCAGGAAGTACAATATTTCAGTCAGTAATTGGTCAGACCTCACAAAATCTCAATCAGAAATTTTGGTCTGCAAGTAGAATCCAATCCTGGTTAAGATGCCCCCGTGGTGCTTGGCTTGAAAAGCATCTATTGGCGAACCAACCAGAAGACTCTACTGAGGATATTGATAGCAGAACGAGAGGGCTGCTGGTTCACGAGGTTTTAGGCCATATACTACAACAACACGGTTTGACCGTCGGTGGCCAAACGACGTCCTTACCAGTTCCTATATCTCAAGGAAAATTAGACACTATTGAAAAATTATGGCACACATCACTGAAGTTTATTGAACAAAATGCGCCATGGCTTGCGCGAAAAAACGCTGTAGCCCATCACAGGTGTCGAGACATGCTGGGAATTGATTCAAAGACTTGGCAACAGCATCTTGCTGGTGAAATAATCTTGCAGCCGATCGGAAGAATTGGTAGAATGCTTGAAGCAGAGCTAGCATTGAC
>DUKK01000115.1 GCA_013329355.1 Candidatus Poseidoniaceae archaeon
CGCACAAGACAGGAAGCCATACCAGCCATCGAGGGAATTCTCGGGGATGTGACAGTGGAAATTGACAACGATGACGTCATAGCCCTGCTGAACAATGAGGCTATTTTGAAACAAGACATGCTACCGGAAACGATGAGTGATTATTGTGGACCACTGATTTTCACCAGCAATGTCGCCGGGTGTAGAACCCTGGTCTCCGCCTGGAGTGGAACCTGGATTAGTCTAATGATTGGCACCACAGAACGTGATATTATCAGAGCCAAGCTGGGTCTGCCGTTTGAACATGAGGTCGAGGAGGAATAAGATGCAGCGGGTTATTTTTGTCATAGCACTGTTGCTGCTTCCAGCAATGATTACTGCTTCAGCGAATCAAAATGAAGCGATTGCGTCTACTGCGTTCGGTGACCCAGAATCGTCCTCCGTGTCATTTAATGAGTGCTTTGTTGGGATAGATACTGGTGGTTGTGATGATTATTCCTCGGATGATATTTTGCTAAACTGGTGGTCATGGAGCGATGAAACAAATTCAGATTGGCCGGATGATGACGCCAAAGCCCGAGCTGGTGAATTACTACTGGATGACGCTGGATCATTCCCAACTTTGGTCACCAATGAGGTAAATTCCAGTGAGCAAGCACAGAGTAATCGACAAGCGATAATTGCTGAATTACCAATTGTTACCCTAAGCGGTGAACTGAATCTCTACTCTGAATTAGGCGGCCACCGTATTGAAATTCCTGTTAGCATGACGCCACTGAAGAATCTCTCTGATTCTACCATCATGTATATCTTCTTGAGTAATGCGTACTCAGTTGACCACCACAATCGGGAATTACTGAATTTAGTCTACGAGATGAAACCTGAAATAGGCTTTAGCAACCAGGCAAACAATACTACCACAACAACTTGGGAGCTCACAGAAACTCACCTTAGCGCAGCTGGAGTAGATTTCTCTCAAGACCCATACGGATGGTCAGTGACTTTTGCGATGTTTGGCTCCCTTGAAGGTGAGACAACAAATCAGTTACTCTACCTTGAACAAGTCAAACTCAAGACCCAATCTGATAACATTGATTATGACCAGTTTTTGGTGCCGATATTTGCCATCATATTTTGTGTCATTATTATCGCTACCATTCTTGCTAATATGCACAAAGAAGAACATGGGATGCCGGTAATTGGCGGCTACTGGCATCGCACCAAGACCGATTGTCTAGTGGTCGAATTTACCACCAAGCAGCGTCGCACGGAGATTAAATCGCTTGAAGTCGACAAGCCGTGGAAATTATCATCGAGATTCAAAAGTCGATTTATTGAGCCAAATAAATCAGTGGAAATTGAACTAAGGTTCAAACAATCAGAGTCCAGTGAGTGTCGCTTACATATCAAACTCGAGGTTGATGAATTAGGCGTATGGACTCAATTTCTAGCCATCGCCTCTAACCACGACTAATCTCATTTAGCGAAGTTTGAAGAATAGTAAGTCTAGGCTTTGTTGGTGCCTGATATGGATTTGGACGCTGTTGACAGAGCAATCATCGCAGCTCTATTATCCGATGCCCGAGCCAGTCAACGGCAACTAGCCCGTGAGGTCGGAGTTGCTCAGGGGACAATTACCAACCGAATCCGTCGCATGGAAGACATGGGGATAATTCAGGGGTACAGTGTGGTAATCGATCCAGAAAGTGTTGGGTGGAACATGACAATAATGGCTGGATTGATGATTGCTAAGGGTAAAATGATTGACGTTCAACAAAAAATAGCCGCCGACCCTCGGGTATTTTCGGTATATGACGTCACAGGTGACTGGGATTCAATCGTTCTTGCACGGGTGGAAAATCGGGCCGATTTAGACGATTTAGCCAAAACCGTGTTCACCCTTGATGGGGTAACAAGGTCATTCACTCACGTTGTCTTGAACACGGTAAAGGAAGACGGTTTACCAAGGCCAGCACCGTCAAACAATGATAAATAAGGCATTAGAACAAGTTAAGATATGGGTGGAACAATGCGTAACAACAGGAACATAGTAATTTTCGCAGCGCTGCTGTTGCAGTTGCTGATGGTTGGTGCCACTGCCGCGCCACTGGCTGACCAAGTCAATCCAATGGGTAATTATGACAAGATGAATCATGACTTACAACAGGAATTGTATGAGTCTGAATATGATACCGTATTACCAGTTATTTTCCAACTTAACTCACCGGTCAGCGAAGCGGACCGCAGCCAACTTGAGGAATTTGGCGCTACCGTACTCGGCGATGCTCCGCTAATTGATGGAGGATTAATTGAGGCTAAGGCAGAAGATATCCGTCAAATTTCCAACTGGGACCGAGTTGAATATTTAGAGTTGGACAAAATTCTCGACTTCTTTTACCTGCCACCTGAATGGGGTGGTGACCCAACTGACCCAAGCGCAATGATGCATGAGACTACCCACGTTGTCAAGGCAACTGACGCCTGGGACCGAGTAATCGTATCGCCAGACGGCACAATCCAACACGATGTCGATTTGGCGTTCACTGAATGGGACGGTGATGGCACGGCGATAGTCGACCTCGATACTGGAGTCGATGCTGGTCATCCTGACTTCGACTATCTGGAACCCTGGACCGGTGACAAGGTAATCTACTCTGCTAAGTGGGATGGTGTATGGACTGAAACTAGGAACTCCGACACTACCTCAGGCCATGGAACTCACGTTGGCGGCACTATCGCTGGTAATGGCGATGCAAGCGCTGGCCGCCGGGCTGGTGTTGCTAAGGGCGCCCAAATGGTTGCTCTTGGAACCGGTGACGGCGCCTCGATTTTTGCTGCCGAACAAGGTTTAGAATGGACTTTCATCCATTCCATCCCGGGACAAAACCCGTATCACATTCGAGTAGTATCTAACTCATGGGGCACAGATGGCGACTACGATCCCAATGGCGCAATCGCTCAGATTACCGACCGATTAACCTTTGAAAACGGCGTTGCGGTGATCTTTGCTGCCTCAAACTCAGGCGGTAACGGCGGCGAATGTTCCGGTGGCCTGAAAACCAACGTCTACGCAAATACTCCTTCAGCGATTTCTGTTGCCGCACTTACCCATGACGGTTCGGCAATTACCTCGTTCTCGTCAAGAGGCTGTATGAACCAACAGCATACTTGGCCCGATGTTGGTGCCCCGGGTCGAAACATCTGGGCAACTGCGCCAAGAGGCACGGCAATTGATGCCACCACCAAGACACAAGGTGACCTGTACTACATGGCGATATCTGGAACCTCGATGGCCACCCCTCACGTTGGCGGTATGGCGGGACTAATTCTCGACGTCGCCCCCTCACTAGGTGTTACTGATTACCATCGTGAGGACCACGATTTCGGTGATAGTTTGGTTGGTGGTGAAGGCACTGCTGCATACGGCCAGTTCGAAAACTGGGCTACCGAAAACTTCAGCAGAATCCACGAATTAGAACTAATTCTTGAGCTAACTGCGGTTTATGAGGGCATGGCAAACTCTTGCGAGGATGGTAACAGCGATGATTCTTGTAACGATATCCCAGAAGACTGCTACCTGAGCGCTACTGGACAATGCCACGATTGGCGCGTTGGCCATGGGCTTACCGATACCGACGCCGCTGTTGCACTAGCGAGAACCCTGCAACTAATGCGTGACCAAGATGGCAACGGCATTGTTGACCACCCTGAGTATACAGTTTGGGATGCTTGGGAAATATATGAGGCCATGATGACCAACAAAACCATCTCGCTCGATACCGACCGAGTCAGACACTCATGGAAGGGCGATTGGAACCACTTCAATAACGGCGCAACCGGCGCAGTATACTACACCGAAGATTCGCATTACGTTTGGATACCCAACGGCACCGAGCGACTCGAAGCCATGTTTACCGCTACTGAATTTGAACTTGATTCAGGCCAAGCAGGTTCTGTTCAGCTAGAGATCGACCTCGGTGAAGATGGT
>DUKK01000203.1:0-456 GCA_013329355.1 Candidatus Poseidoniaceae archaeon
TATGTTTCCAATCGTGAAATTGCTGCCATGAGTGCTGAAGCAAGAGAAGCTAGGCTTCTAGAATTGCAAGAGGAACTACTCCAACTACGTGCCGAGAAATCTCTGGGAGGAACCCCAGCAAGCATCGGTGCATACAAAGCTACCAGGCGCAGTATTGCCAGATTAAAGACGCACATGAATAACGGTTGATTGAGGAGAAGAATACACATGATGAGTGGAATATGCAGCGTTTGTGGACTGCCGGGTGAACTATGTATATGTCAGGAAATTGCCAAGGAACAACAATGCGCGATATTATCAACCGATAGAAGAAGATATGGAAAAATTGTCACAAAAGTAGAGGGCTTAGAGGATTCAGCAATAGACATTAATCAATTAGCTAAATTACTCAAAAACAAATGTGCTGCAGGCGGAACGGTAAAAGGAAGAACAATTGAACTTCAAGGAGATCACAAA
>DUKK01000203.1:763-3033 GCA_013329355.1 Candidatus Poseidoniaceae archaeon
ACTTCAAGGAGATCACAAAAAGAAGGCAGCAATCGTACTCAAAAATAATGGATTTAATGTGGAGGTGAGATAAAGATGAATATTTACAACGACAACTGGATAGGTAGGACATTGAAAGTCATCGCCTCTAATGACGCCACCTTGACATCAAGGAATGGATTGGTTGTTGATGAAACCAAGAAAACCATCACCATTGACGAAGATGGAAGATTTGTCAAACTTGGCAAATCAAGTATCAAATTCACAATATCAGACAGCAATGTCGTGATAGATGGGACGAAAGTGGGACAACGTCCAGAAAACCGAACCCACAAGAAGTATAGGATGGCGTGATACCATGCGAGATATAGGAATAGATGTAAAACCCCCTGCCGGTGAGTGGGATGGAGATGAAAACTGCCCGTTTTACGGGAGCCTGCGCCTGAGAGGACAGGTGCTTGAGGGAACAATTTCCAAGGTTGGAATGCAGAAGACGATCACTCTTGAAAGGAATAACGTAAGATACATGCAGAAATACGAGCGGTTCGAAAAGCGCACAAGCATAGTATCTGCCCATCTCCCGTCGTGTATCGGCGAGGTACATGTTGGTGATTCTGTGAAGGTTATGGAGTGCCGACCGCTATCTAAGACAGTTGCCTTCTGCGTTATTGAAATCAATGGAGGTGAGTCTTGATGCGTGGAATTGCGGGGAAGCAAACTAGAGGCTTACCGACCTCAGCAAGACTCCACGTCGCTGATAACACAGGAGCCAAAGTAGTCCAAATCGTTAACATCCTGAAACTGGGTGGAACCATGCGAAGGTATCCAGCTGGTGGGGTAGGCGATATTGCTAAAGTATCGGTTAAGAAGGGCACTCCCGACACTAGACGGCAAATGTTCAATGCCGTTATCATTCGTCAAAAGCGTCCATTTAGAAGGGTCGACGGGACATGGGTCCAATTTGAAGACAATGCCTGTGTCATTACCAACGAGAAAGGTGACGTTCAGGGGTCAGACATCAAAGGCCCAGTATCAAGAGAGGCGGCTGAAAGATGGCCACGTATTGCAGCAAATGCCAAACAAATTGTCTGAGGTGAAGGTATGGTAAAGAGTATGAAGCCAGGAAAACAAAGAAAAGCACACTTCAATGCTGCAAAGCATGAAAAGCGCAAGCGACTATCTGCAAGGTTGCAGTTAGAGAAACCAGACTCTCGCTTTGATGGAGTACGCACTGTTACCGTCAGAGTTGGCGACACCGTTAGAGTCGTGCGAGGTGATCTTGCTTATGGAGGCAAGCGTCACGGCGGGTCAAGAAACAGCGAATCATTGACTGGACCAGTGCTCAGAATAGATTCAAACAGCGGCAGATTGTACATAGAAGGTGCAAAAGCCAGTAAATCCGATAACAAAGAAGAGGCTGTTCCGGTTAGTGCCTCAAATGTTGTCGTTGTAAAATTGGATGAGACGGATAAATTCCGAGTCCAACAATTGACCGGTAACAGGAGTTGAAACACATGGGAAGCAGTAATCACTTGAAGCGATTAGCCATGCCAAGAAGCTGGCCATTGCCACGAAAAACCTCGATTTGGGTAACAAGAGCATCAGCCGGGGCCCACGCGCTGGAGTTGTGCATGCCGGTAAGAGTTGTCATTAGGGATGTCCTTGGCTACGCAAAGTCGGCCAGAGAAGTTCGCCACATACTCCACAACGATTTGGCCTCTATCGATGGCAAAGTCTGCAAGGATAGCCGAAGAGGTGTCGGATTCATGGACGTGCTGACCCTTGGTGAGGATAACTATCGGTGCATAATTGACCGTAAAGGTCGACTTCGATACCGACCAATTTCCAAGAAGGAAGCGGAGACTAAGGTCTGCAGGATTAATGGTAAGACCACAATTAAGGGCGGAAAAACACAATTAAACCTACATGATGGCAGAAATATTCTGGTTGATGATGCTGCAGAATACAGCACTGGTGACTCGCTGGTAATCTCTCTACCATCACAAGATATCAAGGAACATATCAGGTTCTCAGAGGGGACCAAGTGCTACTTAACAGGTGGTGCACACGTCGGTGAATTCGCCGAGGTTTCCGAGTATATCGTTAAGCGCTCAAGTATGCCCAATGAAGTTCAGTTTGGTGAATTTGGCACAGTAATGTCTAATGTTTTCGCCATTGGCAGCGAGAAATTACCATCGACAGAGGTGGTTGAATGAGCGACACAAATCCCATGATGGCTCCAAAGATCGCTAAGGTCTGTGTCAACATAGGTGTTGGCGAAGGAGGAGACC
>DUKK01000200.1:0-3055 GCA_013329355.1 Candidatus Poseidoniaceae archaeon
TGTTGTTCAAGGACTCCACACAAATACCGTATGTGGAATCCAACATAAGGCGGCACGCCAAATGCCGCAGGTTCATCCTCATACCCGTCTAATACTAACCATTTCGGTGAGTTAGACTCGACCATGACTGCCACTGACGGTTCGAGATTTTCAATCCTTCTTGTGTCGGGGCTTACGCTTAGGCTTTTTATCACCCTCAGACTCTTCACGTATCGCTCTTAATTCCCTTGAACTCTTCTTTGATTTACCGGGGTTTTGTCCGCCGGTTTTCTTTTGCGAGATATCAACACGAATCTTTCTGCCCATGATTTCCGTGCCATTTAATTGCTGAATAATTTCTTCGCCTTTGTCCTTTTCTTTGACTGTTATGAAGGCAAATCCTTTCGGTCTTCCACCGTTGTCGGTTATGATGTTTACATCAACTACCGTGGCTAATTTACCAAACAATTCTTTCAACGAGTCTGCCTCTACTTTGAAAGGTAAATTGCCCACATAGAACTTCATACCATCAGGGTCTCTGCGAGGTTTATTCTTGCCTTTTTTATCATTGCTATCAGCATCACGAACTCCGATTCGACGGCCATTTATTCGTGTCCCATCGAGTTCTTTTGTCGCCGCTTCAGCAAAGGATTTTTCATTGTATGTAACGAAACCAAAGCCTCGATTCGCGCCACTATCATCCGTTGGGACAAAGCAGTCTACCATGTCGCCGAACTTAGCAAACATTGCGCGTAACTCTTCAGTGCCGGTCTCTCTTGGTAGTCCACCAACGAATAACTTACAGCCGGGTTTGGCCCTTTGTCTCTGACCGCCACCACTTTGCTGTCCTTCGAAGCGGAAGTAAATGCGTTCTCGACCATCTTCACGGAAATCTTCGGCAATGAATGTTGCCCGACCTGACGGGCCTTTAGCGAACATTGCTTCAGCTTCGCTGCCCCAGCGCTTACCAGAGTTATTCAATACGCTGGCACCCTGGTCAAGCTTTGCCCAACCTGCTTGGAAATTGTCAGCCAGTGCTCTAAATGAACGATAATTGCAACTTAGGCAGTTAACGTTCCAATCGCCCTGTGATTCAGCAATTAATCCGTCACCGCAGGATGGACAAATCGCGTTGAGCACGCCACAATCGTTGCGTTCACGGAAATCTATTCTGACTACGGGGGATACCTCCTTGATCAACGCCCGACAAATATCCCGTCTTCTAACTGCATCTGCTGTTTGGTGCATATACCGATCGACTAATCCTGTAACGTGGAAGTGACCATAGAGGTGCTCAGGTAGTAAATCACCGGGTTTCCCTTCGATGCATAGTATTCTAGCTTCACCATTCTTTTCGTTCAGTTTTTCAATTTCACAAATAACGGTGTCACCGACAACTGGTGTGACTACCTGCTTGACGGGAATTACTGTGCCAATACCTTCGTTTATTTCGAAGGTCCCAATCATGGTGGCCATTATTCTGCCATCGACTTCTACAGTTCCTTCACCTGCCTCACATTCGGCGGTGGTTGATATTTGCATTCCTGGGGTGACGATGCTCGCCGTCATTGTTTTACTTCCTAAGCAATCGTGGCCCGATGTAGGTCGCACAATCTTCGCTTGTGTTGATGGGCGGGCTTATCCCTTTTGAATCCCTCATACGGAAATAAACTATAATTCACTGGGTGTATTCAGATAATTTATCGTCTCCGGGTAGGTAAAAACGCCAGCACATAACATTAGTCTCGCTCATTTTTTTAGTCTGGAATGAATATTTTGCCGGTAATCTGAAATTACTCTCAAAAACAATCTCATGATCATAACCAAATGAGCGGCCAATTTTTGCTAGATGGGTTGATTTTGCTGAGTGAATGATGTAGAGTGATTGTGGCTTTAGACTAAATCCGTAGTCCAATAGCGGGCGATCCGCTTTGCTAGTTTGAAATCCCCAGGGCGGGTTCATAATAACGATGTCACATTGGTCAATCTCCGGGGCTTCATCCTTGCCAATGTGACAGGTGATAGAGTCGATTTCAGTAGCATACCTCTGGCCTATTTCTGCAGCGTTCGCTTCGGCGACTTTAGCAACCTCATCATCAGCCTCGATCAAGATGATTTTCTGGGCGCCAAGTATTGCGCAACCAATGCCTAGTATGCCGTTTCCCGATCCTAAATCGACGATGGTCTTGCCAGAAACATTCTCTAATTGATCGACTGCGAGAACAAAAAATGCTGCTAGATCACCCTCGGTAGCATATTGCTCCAACCTGACATTATCCTGCGGGTGTGCAACCAACCTTGATAATTCGATGGCCAAATGTTTGGGCCGCACAACATCACCAACCCGGCGGTCTGTATTGTTGATTTTGCTGATTGCGAGCTGCGGCTTCTGCTTGTAATCGCATGGCTTCTAATCTGGCATAAGCGTCGTTTTGTGCGTTGGTTTGTTGTTGCATTTGCAATACCAACAAACGAATTTGTTCGGATTCCGCCCTCAACCGTGCTAGTAACTGCTCGCTTGGTTGAGCCGTGCCGCAGAAACGACAAAACCTAACACCGTCTTGATGTTGATTGCCGCAATTTATGCAAAAGCCCATAATAATCCCTAAATGCCGTTATATTTGAGTCAATCGTTGTCATTGTACTGCGGTGAGTTCTAAGAATACTGGCCATGTTTCAAACCCAGTAGCCATCGCACGTTCACTGATATCCTCCCATCTTGGGTCATCCATCATTTCTGTCGGCGCAACGCCAGCATCAATTAATTCTGTAACCAAAGCCCGGAACTCTATTTCAACATCTGACATTTCAATAACTTCCTCGGGTTCTTCGATACTTGGAATTTCGACATTATTTGTGACACTGCTGATTATTTCTGTAGTAGTATCTTCCATAGTTGCTGGCGTATCAAGTGGGTTATTTGGCAACTCAACATTGACTATTTCTTCTGCTTGAGCAATTATACCTTCCATAATCTGGTCTGAGAAATTATCAATAACAGCATCTAAACCGGCTTCTTCAGTAGATTTCACTTCCGGTGGGAGAGCCTCAATAGGGGCCGCTTGTTCAATAATCT
>DUKK01000200.1:3393-3962 GCA_013329355.1 Candidatus Poseidoniaceae archaeon
AATCTGCCAACCCCCAAAACCTCAGCCTGTTGTCTGGCAAGTTCAGCAGCTTGTCTTCTTGGTAATGAGACGAAGCATTTGCCTGGAATCGAGCTTGGCGGGAAAGGGAGATAATATCTTTCAAGCGGGGATATATCTGGATGTCTGAAGCAAAGAATATTCATGGTTTCAAAACCTCTTTGTGCAGGTAGTCCCATCGAGAATGGCACTGGCATGATATCGATGGTTCCACGCAACCACTTCTCTTGAACGATTAGTTGTTGCATCCATGAACCTAGATCGAGGCTGGCGATATCAACAAATTGAAAGGATGCAGAACGCGCATCAAAACCCTGCTCTTCTAGTAGTTTAGCCTCATCACGGGGCCGATGAAACACAGTCATCACAGGCTGACCGTGCTCGGTTATGTCGCCGTGCAGTTCCATCATTTTACGGTGTTTGCGAGGGAACATAAGCAAAATAAGCATTCTCGCCGCTTTATCATCCCATATCTTTCCCCAACGGCTATCTGCTTCAACATACAGTTGACCGATTGTTGTGTCGGGGATCATTGCAGTTATTCCCATGCC